>NZ_JCAUBA010000008.1:0-301139 GCF_059692235.1 Paenibacillus sp. J2R1T-4
CTGGTGTACCAGTTGTCTCGCCAGAGGCATAGCTGGGTAGCTAAGTACGGACGGGATAAGCGCTGAAAGCATCTAAGCGTGAAGCCCCCCTCAAGATGAGATTTCCCAATTAGTAAGACCCCTTGTAGACAACGAGGTTGATAGGTTCGAGGTGGACGTGCAGTAATGCATGGAGCTGACGAATACTAATCGGTCGAGGGCTTATCCAATACACTCATTAACCCGAGTGACAAGCACGACAAACACGGCTCGTTACCGTATTCGCATCCAGTTTTCAGAGAATAAACTTCTCTGCATATGGAGAGATACCCAAGAGGCCGAAGGGGGCGCTTTGCTAAAGCGTTAGGGTGTAACAGCCGCAAGGGTTCGAATCCCTTTCTCTCCGTATCTTTTATACAATCAAGTTTATGGCGGTGTAGCTCAGCTGGCTAGAGCGTACGGTTCATACCCGTGAGGTCGTGGGTTCGAGTCCCTCCGCCGCTACCAAGATTATTCGGAGGCTTAGCTCAGCCGGGAGAGCATCTGCCTTACAAGCAGAGGGTCGGCGGTTCGATCCCGTCAGCCTCCACCATCTCACTTAAGGTGAGGACAATTGTATAATGCGGAGCTGTGGTGTAGAGGCCTAACATGCCTGCCTGTCACGCAGGAGACCGCGGGTTCGAATCCCGTCAGCTCCGCCATTTTTTTCTTAAGTAAAGAATGAAGCAGTATCCGGTTTACCTGTATTTTTTTTTGTCCAATAGAGCCTTACATGTGTAATTGTAACGTGGCTCGGTAGCTCAGTCGGTAGAGCAGAGGACTGAAAATCCTCGTGTCGGCGGTTCGATTCCGTCCCGAGCCACCACTTCACCCAAAGTGAAGATGATTCAAAGATGGAGTTTCCGGTTACTTTACGGGGGACACCAAAAATTAAATATGCCGTTGTAGCTCAACTGGTAGAGCAACTGACTTGTAATCAGTAGGTTGGGGGTTCAAGTCCTCTCGACGGCACCAGCAATATGGAGGATTAGTGAAGTGGCTAAACACGGCAGACTGTAAATCTGCTCTCTTCGAGTTCGGTGGTTCGAATCCATCATCCTCCATCATCTTTTTTATCATGATTACATCATGAGCCATTAGCTCAGTTGGTAGAGCACCTGACTTTTAATCAGGGTGTCGTAGGTTCGAGTCCTACATGGCTCACCATTTTCATCAAACCGATCATCAAACCTTTATCCTCACGGGATAGAGGTTTTTTTGCATATCCATGCTGATCTCCTGATCGGATGAATGATCGCTGTCTGGGGAAACTAACTCTGCACTTATAATAGTTTTCATCTTTTCCTAAAATGTGTATGATGGAAAGTAGACGACAACGGAGGGATAAATGTGACCAACTGGGATCTAATCAAACAACAGCTTGAGGTAATTCTGAACACAGCGGTTAGACTTCAACAAATGTCAACAATCGAATGGAACCGGAAGGCCGCGAATAGTCCCACTGCTAACTCTAAGAGTTTTGTACATGAGCATACCCGATATTTTTGGTTATATAAAGAAGCCTCTTACATCCATGCATTTGCCGTGGACGAGCCTCTACTCACTCCGTCGGAGCAGCAATTGGTCGAATTGACGCTCGAAGCGTATCGTTCGCAGGAGAAATTGCAATCGTTATCACCGGTTTCCGATGATGAACGGAAGGCAGGAGCCATTCGCAGTTGGATTGTGCAAGAGCTGGAGGCGGGTCATACAGAAGGCGAAATGCCCGAGACGGTCTCTTCACTGTTTCCCTTTTACACAACCAAGATTCCAATTTTGTTATATGGCGATTATTCGGATCAACGGAAAACCAGCTACATGGAGTTGAAAAGACTGCTAGAGTCTTTTTTCGAGGGAGACGTTGTTCTTTTGCCCCTACTGGATAAGGAGTGGCTTATCCTTGTGCCAGAATCGTTGCTGCAAGCTGGGAGCGATGTTAGTAAAGGGGATGGAGAGGAAGAAGTGCTAGAGGATTCACTCGAATCTTTGTGCGAAGGCTTGCATGAGATGCTTGCTAGTGAGTGGATCGGGGAATGCCACCTCTCTGTGTCGTATCCTATCCGGCCATCCAAATCTACCTTACAGACCGTTGTGAGGCTGAGAGAAGCTATAACACTCGGCCAAACCTATCATATGACGGATTACATTCATCTCCCTTGGAAGCTGCAGTTAGAGAAATTGCTTCATTGGATTCCGGAAGAGGAAAAGACTGAGTTTGTAGAGCGTGTGTTGAAGCGCATGGATGCTTTGTTGGATCTGGAAATGCTGACTACGCTTGAGCAATTTTTGGCTCTGGATTGTAATGTTAGCGAGACCGCAAAGCGTCTTTTCATTCATCGAAATACATTATTATACAGACTTGATAAGTTTAAACAGGAAACTGGACTAGAGGTTCGGAACTTCCGGCAGGCTGTATTAGTGCATATTGCATTACTATTGTACAAAGTGACGAAAAGAAAGTGATTTTTTTGTAAGCAATGTGCATAGTCATGGGTGAAGAGGTAGGTTAATATAAGTCTATGATTAATTTATAATTTTAGGGGGAATTAACATGGCAGGTGTACGCTTATCTCACGTCGTGAAGAAATATCCAGGTGCTGCTGAAGATACAGTAAAAGATTTCAACCTTGATATTAAAGATAAGGAGTTCTTAGTGCTTGTTGGTGCATCCGGTTGCGGTAAATCCACTACACTTCGAATGATCGCTGGTTTGGAAGAAATTACTTCCGGCGAACTCTATATCGGCGACCGCCTTGTGAACGATGTAGCACCAAAAGACCGCGACATCGCGATGGTATTCCAATCCTACGCTCTTTATCCACACATGAATGTGTATCAGAACATGGCATTTGGTCTGAAATTGCGTAAGTTTAAGAAAGCTGAAATCGATGCCCGTGTTCGTCAAGCGGCTAAGATTCTTGATATCGAAGTATTGCTTGATCGTAAGCCAAAAGCTCTTTCCGGGGGTCAACGTCAACGTGTGGCATTGGGACGCGCTATCGTACGGGATCCGCAAGTATTCTTGATGGATGAGCCACTTTCCAACTTGGACGCGAAACTTCGCGTACAAATGCGCGCAGAGATCAACAAGCTGCACAAGCGTCTTGAAACTACTGTTATCTATGTAACGCATGACCAAACAGAAGCTATGACAATGGGCGATCGTATCGTTGTTATGCACCAAGGGATCATTCAACAAGCGGCTACTCCAGAAGAGATCTACAACTTCCCAGTTAATATGTACGTTGCTACTTTCATTGGATCGCCTTCGATGAACTTGATCACAGGAAGCTTGACTGAATCCGATGGTAAAGTTCGCTTCAAAGCTACTGGTGTAGATGTTGTAATGCCTGATGGCAAAGCACAGTTGTTGAAAGAAAAAGGTTACGTAGGCAAAGAAGTAATGTTCGGCGTTCGTCCTGAAGATATTCATGATGAGCCGATCTTCTTGGATGGATCCCCAAACAGCATCGTAAATGGTAACATTGAAGTAGTAGAGAATCTTGGTCACGAAATGCAGCTATACTTGAACGGTATCGGACCGAACCCTGTTGTGGCTCGTCTTAACTCCCGTACACCATTCAAGGATGGTATGAGCGTGAAGCTGGCATTCGATATGAACAAAGTTCACCTCTTCGATAAAGAAACTGAGAAGAACATTTTCTTGAGCTAATCAGGAATACAGGAGGGTCAGCAAAGCGCTGACCCTTTTTGCGTTAATCTTGGGTAGACTAGTCATTGGTTCAGCTATATTTTTGGGATTAATTGGGTGAGTTCCAGGCAATCGGTTCAATGTACGCATCAGGAACTAAGCTGCATTTTGTGGAAGCTGGGTTGCTTTACACAACTAATTTCGTTACGATGGGAATATGGAAATGAATTGGGGGACATCAAGATGGGGAAGAAGACGAAGGTTTCTGATCTCGTGCAGGCTTTTCAACTGGAAGTGCTTGCAGGGGAAGCAGGACTAAGCCGTTTGATCCAAGTAGCAGAATTATATCGTCCCGGTCTTGAGATGGCTGGGTATTTCGCCTATCATCCGAGAGAACGGGTGCAAATCCTTGGGAGAACCGAGCTTACGTTTTTCGAAACGCTGACTGCTGAAGAGCGCAGAGACCGGATGCAACGCATGTGTTCGGAGGCAGAAACACCTTGCTTCTGTATTACACGGGGAATGACGGCTCCAAGTGAATTATTGGAGGAAGCAGAAAAGCACTCTATGCCAGTAGTGCGTTCCATGATGGCTACGACAACCTTAGTCAGCCGGATTACCGGCTTTTTGGAGAATAGGTTGGCCCCCACTACTACGATTCATGGTGTACTAGTTGATGTGTACGGAATCGGCATGTTGATTACAGGTACAAGCGGAATCGGGAAGAGCGAAACCGCGCTGGAGCTTGTCAAACGCGGACATCGCCTAATTGCTGATGATGCTGTAGAGATTAAGCAAGTGGCTGACAACATTCTTGTGGGAAATGCTCCAGAGCTAATTAAACATTTGTTAGAAATTCGCGGAGTTGGGATTATTAACGTGATGACTTTGTTCGGAGCAGGAGCAATCCGCAATGTGAAGAAGATCACATTGGTCATCCGGCTGGAAACTTGGCAGCAGGACAAGGAGTATGATCGGTTAGGGCTCGATGAAGAGACAACTAGAGTAATCGATACCGATCTCCCGCTCGTTACGATTCCAGTAAGACCAGGTCGGAACTTGGCTGTTATTATTGAAGTGGCAGCAATGAATTTCCGTCTGAAACGGATGGGGTATAACGCTGCTTTGCAATTCACGAACAAGCTAACCGAAACTTTGGCAGGAGATATTGACGACGGAGATTGATTCCTGTAATGGACATGGAAAGGGAGTTGCATGCATGCATTTCTTGTTGAATCCAGTTGCGTTTTCGCTTGGCCCTATACCCGTTCATTGGTATGGGATTATTCTTGGATCAGCTGCGTTGGTTGGACTAATGCTGGCGATTCAAGAAGGGAAAAGATTCGGGATCATTCCTGAATTTTTCATGGACCTGCTATTAATTGGGGTTCCATCAGCAATAGTAGGGGCAAGAATTTATTATGTAGCATTCAAGTGGGATGCTTATAAGAACAACTTGTGGGACGTCTTCGCCATATGGAACGGCGGGATTGCTATATATGGTGCCCTAATCGGTGCCATTCTCGGGGCTGTTATTTTCGTTCGGCGAAGAGGGTATAATTTCTGGCGAATCGCTGACATTGCAGCACCTTCGCTCATTGTGGGCCAAATGATTGGACGTTGGGGAAATTTCGTCAATCAAGAGGCGCATGGAGGTCCAGTAGAAGAATCTTTCCTTCGCGACACTTTGCATTTGCCCAATTTCATCATAGATCAAATGTATATAGACGGTGTATTCTACCACCCAACCTTTTTATATGAGTCATTATGGAATCTTGTAGGGTTAGGGCTATTGTTCGTTATAAGAAGACAAAGCTTCTTAAGAGCGGGTGAATTGTTCTTCAGCTATTTCATCTGGTATTCGATCGGGAGATTCTTTATTGAAGGAATTAGAACAGACAGTCTTGCCATTACAGCGCCTGAATGGCTTAGAGCCATTGTAGACGGGCTATGGCTCCCAATGACCGCAATATTCGAGCCGGGCAATATGGAATATGGAAACGTGAGAATCTCCTCCTTGTTGGCTATCCTTATCATTATTGCGGCTATCATACTGATCATAGTGCGCAGGCGTAAAGGTTGGGCAGCAGAGAAGTACTCCGACCCGATCCGTTCAACCAAAGAAGTGACTGTAAATACTGGTGAAGGCATATAATATGAAGCAGTAAGGGAGATTCAGCAGGATGATCACGACAGTGCTTTTTGATTTGGATGGAACGATTGTAGATACGAACGAACTGATTATTAACTCATTCCTGCATACGCTGGAAGGCATATCGGAGAAAATATTCTCACGGGAAGATATTATTCCGCATATGGGTTATTCCTTGATTGAACAGATTAAGTTTTTTACCGGACTTGAGCAGGTAGATGATTTAATAGTGAAATACAGGAAGTTCAATTTGGAAAAGCATGATGAGATGGTAAAAGAGTTCCCTTACGTTCGAGAAGTTCTGGAGCAGTTGCAAGCAGCCGGCATCAAGATGGGTGTCGTGACGAACAAGATGCAAATCACGACTGTGATGGGACTTAAGCTTTGCGGATTGGACAAGTTCATGGACACTATAGTTACGGTGGATGACGTGCCTCAAGGCAAGCCCGACCCGGCAATGGTACGGCTAGCCTTGAATCGGCTTCAGATCCCTGCTGAGCAAGCACTGATGGTTGGCGACAGCCAATATGACATTCTGGCTGCACGTGCTGCAGGAGTAGCGTCAGTGGGAGTGGCTTGGTCGATGAAGGGTGAAGAGCATTTGCGTCAATATGATCCGACATATATGATTCACGACATGCATGATTTAATTGAGATTGTGGGGATAAAGAGGTAGAGGAATGTGAGACAAACGGAACGGTTTCCAGTAGAAGGCCCGAACGCATTATGGCAAATGTATAAAACCGTAAGCAAATTCAAGGCCGTGCGAAACTTTATTGTCATTCAGTTCGCGCGTTACTGCCCCTCGCTTCCGCTCAAAAACTGGATTTACCGCCGAATTCTTGGTGTAAAGGTTGGCGAACAGACAGCTTTTGCGTTAATGGTAATGGTGGATGTATTCTTCCCGGAGAAAATTTATGTGGGGCGCAATACGATAATCGGGTACAACTCCACCTTGCTAACCCACGAATACTTGATTAAGGAATACCGATTGGGTGAAATTCATATAGGCTCGAACGTTATGATTGGGGCAAATGTGACGGTATTACCTGGCGTTACCATTGGCGATCATGCTGTTGTAGGGGCAGGCTCGGTGGTACACAAGAATGTGGAGGCGGGCAGCTTTGTTGTTGGCAATCCACTTAGAGTGATCCGAGCTGCCGGGGATCCGACAAATGATCAATGAATTTCATCCAGGATTTAATGTTCATGAAGGCTCTCTTCCCCTCTATTCTAATGGGGGTAGGGAGCTGTTTATATATTGACGCAAATAGACGCAGCATGGTAAACTAACCAATATCTTTACTTTGGTAGTATGGTAGCACATTATCGCGATAAAGCAAACGAGCAATGAAATAGATGAATTGAAGTGATAGATGAAGAGGTGGATACATTGTCAAAGCCTAAAGTGTTCGAGAAGCCGACCGGGGTCAAAGATTATTTGCCGGAGGCGGTGTCCAAGTTAAGAAGAATCGAGGCGAATGTGCTCGATTGCATGCAGCGCTGGGGATACCGTCAGATCATTACGCCAGCATTAGAATATTACGATACGGTTGGAGCAGCAAGCTCTACGTCGGACAAGAAGCTGTTCAAGCTTTTGGATAAACGGGGTACGACGGTCGTTCTAAGATCTGACATGACGGCTCCTATCGCTCGGGTAGCAGCATCCCTGCTTAAGGATCATCCATTGCCTCTGCGGCTTTCATATCATTCGAATGTCTTCCGGGCGTTCGAGGATGAAGCGGGGCGAGAGGCGGAATTTTTCCAGACGGGTGTGGAGCTAATCGGGGATGCTTCGGCAGAAGCGGATGCGGAGGTAGTAGCACTGGCGATTGCGAGCTTGAAGGCTGCCGGTGTAAGGCAATTTAAGATCGCTCTAGGTCATGTGGGCTTTCTGAACGGTTTGTTCCAAGAAACACTGCGAGATCAGATTGAACATCAAAATGCTCTGAAGGATAGACTTCTGCAGCGTGATCATGTAGGGTATCGAGCTTTGCTGCGGCAGCTGAATCTATCGGAATCTGTGCGCGGTGAGCTCGAGGGGATCCTTCGTCTGCGCGGCGGTGAGGAGATCTTGGAGCAGGCTCGACAATTGACGCAAGAGCGTACTGCGAGAGATGCAATTGAGCATCTATGTGAAGTATGGGATGTACTCAAAGCTTATGGGGTGAGCGAGAACGTACTGATTGATCTGACGATGATTGGCGACTTCTCCTACTATACTGGAATGACTTTTGAGGGGTACTCTGCAGATCTTGGGTTTCCTGTATGCAATGGCGGAAGGTATGATAATCTGTTGAAGCAGTTCAATCGACCAGCACCGGCCACAGGTTTTGCGTTGAAGACGAATCGGATTATGGAAGTAATCGGCAATGATAAGCTGGAAGAGCCTTACCGGATTCTGATTCGATATGCTTCGGCCGAAAGACAAGCAGCGCTCGATCACGCCAGGGAAATGCGCTCTCGGGATGGTGTCATGGTAGAGACGATGAGGATTCAAGTGGAGCAGCAGTTGGAATTGCAGCTGGAGGATCTTGAGCTGGACACTTCTGATGAAGTAGATAAGGTAACGGTAGATAGGGATGGGAAATATACTTACCGCGGTATTCAATATGATGACGTAATTGATTTCATTTAGACAGGAAGGGGCAACGCTCCATGGGCGAATTATTAAAAGTAGCGATCCCCAAGGGACGGATCGTCAAGCATATCAGCAAACTGTTCCAACAAGCGGGCATTCATCTTCCTGAGGATTTGGAAGATACGCGTAAGTTCATCATTCCTGCGCATGATGTGGGCATGGAGTTCATTATTGCCAAGCCTGCGGATGTACCGACTTATGTTGAGTACGGAGTGGCGGACCTGGGTGTAGTGGGCAAGGATGTGCTGATGGAAGAGAATCGCAATGTGTATGAGCTGTTGGATCTTGGGATCGCTCGTTGCCGATTCTCTGTTATCGGGCTGCCGGACTGGGAACCCGTATTGAACCCTCGTGTGGCCAGTAAATTCCCGAATGTGGCTTCGCAGTATTTTCGCGAGAAAGGTCAACAGGTCGAGGTCATTAAGCTGAATGGGAACGTAGAGCTGGCACCGCTTATTCGACTTGCTGACCGGATTGTCGACTTGGTGGAGACAGGCAACACCATACGTGAGAACGGGCTTGTGGAGATGGAGAAGATAGCTGACATTACAAGCAGGCTCATTGCCAATCGTGTCAGTTACCGGATGAAGAACGAAGCGATTCAACAGCTATGCGACCGCTTGCAGCCTGTGCTGCCTGTAACACCTGTGAATTAGGGGTAGATGCAGGAGTGGGAATGTGAATGGAAACGGAACAAAGCGGATGCAAATAAGAATGGAAATGAAAATGCAAATGAAAATGTAAATGCAAATGCAAATGCAAATGCAAATGCAAATGCAAATGCAAATGCAAATGCAAATGCAAATGCAAATGCAAATGCAAATGCAAATCAAATGCAAAAGCAAAGAGAATGAGATAGAGAGAATTGCATAATTCAGATACAAATGAGAATGAAATTATAGATCGGAGGTAATCTGTATGCGGATGATGCCAGCCAAGGAGTTCGCCTTGGCACGGGTTGTGGATTACGGCACCCCGGAGCAGAATGAGACGGTGCGCAAGGTTCTGGTGCAAGTGCGCCTCGATGGAGACGCGGCACTGACACGGTTGAGTGAGCAGTTCGACGGTGTCCGCGTCGAACCTGAACAGCTCCGCGTCACGGAAGCGGAGCTGCAAGAGGCATACAGCCGCGTAGACGAATCATTCGTCGCGGCTCTGCGTCAGGCGGCGGATAATATACGCCGCTTTCACGAGAAGCAGATGCGCACCTCGTGGATGGATCTGCAGCCGGACGGCAGTCTGCTCGGGCAGATTGTTCGCCCGCTGAAGCGCGTCGGCTTGTATGTGCCCGGCGGCAAGGCGGCTTACCCGTCGTCGGTGCTGATGAATGCGATCCCCGCGCAAGTAGCCGGGGTTCCAGAGATTGTAATGGTGACGCCGCCTTCAACAGGCGGTCAAGCGGGTATCGACCCGTACATTCTCGTAGCCGCCGCTGAGGCGGGCATACGGGAGATGTACCGGGTCGGAGGGGCTCAAGCCGTGGGCGCACTCGCCTACGGCACAGCCACAATTGCGCCGGTCGACAAAATTGTCGGACCGGGCAACATCTACGTCGCGCTGGCGAAGCGCGCGGTCTACGGCGCCGTCGCGATCGACTCGATCGCCGGGCCGAGTGAGATCGTCGTGCTCGCCGACGATACAGCAGATGCGGCGTACATCGCCGCCGACTTGCTGTCGCAAGCGGAGCATGACGAGATGGCATCGGCCATCCTCGTCACGACCTCGCTTGCGCAAGCTCAAGCTGTGAGCGCCGAAGTCGCTCGCCAGCTTGCAGAGCTGCCGCGGCGCGAGATCGCCGCCGCGTCCATACGCGACCGCGGCGTCATCCTGCTCGCGGACAGCCTGGACGAGGCCATCGCCACAGTGAACCGGCTTGCGCCGGAGCACTTGGAGCTGCTCGTCCCAGAGCCGTTCGGCCTGCTCGGCCGCATCGAGAACGCGGGCGCCATCTTCCTCGGCGCCTACAGTTCGGAGCCCGTCGGCGATTACTTCGCCGGGCCGAACCATGTGCTGCCGACGAATGGGACAGCACGCTTCTCATCGCCGCTCAATGTGGACGATTTCCTGAAGAAATCCAGTGTGATTTCTTACAGCAAGGAAGCGCTGCTGGCTAATGGAGAAGCGATTATGACGTTAGCCAAGCATGAAGGACTCGACGCGCACGCCAGAGCCATTCAAATTCGTCTTGAGAAAGAAGGGAAGTAAGCATGACAACTGAAGCAAACCGCTCCCGTTCCGCGGGGATTGATCGTAAAACCAATGAAACGAACATTAAACTTAACTTCAACGTAGACGGTACCGGTGTGTCCGATATTGTGACAGACGTGCCATTTCTCAACCATATGTTAGACCTGTTCACCAAGCACGGCCAATTCGACCTGAAGGTTGAAGCGGAAGGCGATATCGATATAGACGATCATCACACGACGGAGGATATTGGGATTTGCCTCGGACGTGCGCTTAAGGAAGCGCTGGGTGACAAACGCGGAATCAAGCGTTACGCGAACGTATTCGTTCCTATGGACGAGGCGCTGGCTCAAGTGGCGATCGATATAAGCAATCGTCCGCATCTGGAATACCGGGCTGAATTCCCATCGGATCAGGTAGGCAGCTTCACAACAGAGCTGGTACATGAATTCTTGTGGAAGTTCGCATTGGAGTCGAGAATCACGCTGCACGTTATCGTCCATTATGGACGCAACACCCATCATATGGTGGAAGCGATCTTCAAAGCCCTCGGGCGTGCATTGGACGAAGCTACGTCTATCGACCCTCGGGTAACGGGCGTGCCGTCCACGAAAGGAGTGCTCTAACGTGATCGCGATTATCGATTACGGAATGGGCAATTTGCATAGCGTCAGTAAAGCGGTAGAGCGTCTAGGAGTAGATTATGTGATTACGTCTGACGAAGGCGAGCTAATGCAGGCAGAGGGTGCTATTTTGCCTGGAGTAGGAGCTTTTGGCGATGCCATGCATAACCTGCGAGAAACCGGGCTAGGCGAAGCTGTTCGCTATTACGCGCAATCCGGCAAACCCCTTCTAGGTATTTGCCTGGGGATGCAGCTGCTATTCTCCGAGAGCAATGAGCATGGGAGTCATACAGGACTGGACTTGCTCCCAGGGAAAGTTGAACGATTCCAGGGAAACTACAAAGTGCCTCATATGGGGTGGAATCGACTGCATTTCCGTGAGCAGCATGCTTTATTCCATGGGTTAGAAGAAGGGCATGTCTATTTTGTCCACTCCTACCATGTGAAGCCGGAGCGAGAATCGGATTTGTTGGCCTATACAGACTATCATCAGCCTGTGTCCGCTATTGTGGGACGAGGCCAAGTATTCGGCATGCAGTTCCACCCAGAGAAGAGCGGTCCGCTAGGGATGCAGCTTCTAGACAACTATTTAAAGCTCGTTCAGAGACGGATTCCGGTGTGAGTCTGCAGGGTAAGGGGAGATGGGTATGCTAGCCAAACGAATTATTCCTTGTTTGGACGTGAAAGACGGTCGGGTGGTCAAAGGGGTTAACTTCGTTAACCTTCGTGACGCCGGAGATCCTGTTGAGCTTGCGGCGGTCTATGACAGGGAAGGCGCAGATGAGCTGGTGTTTCTGGACATTTCAGCTTCCGTTGAAGGCCGCGCAACCATGATAGAAGTCGTCAAGAAGACCGCAGGGGAGATAACAATTCCATTTACAGTCGGCGGCGGCATATCAAGCGTGGATGACATGAAACGGCTGCTTCGTGCGGGTGCGGACAAGATTGGAATTAACACAGCTGCTGTCAGGAACCCGAGGTTAGTCGCAGACGGGGCTTCCAAATTCGGTTCCCAATGTATCGTTGTAGCGATCGACGCCAAGTTCAACGCAGCATGGGGAGAATGGGAAGTATATACCCACGGCGGCCGCAATGCCACAGGGATGAAGGCGCTGGAGTGGGTAAGCGAGATTGAACGCCTGGGAGCAGGCGAGATTCTGCTCACGAGTATGGATGCGGACGGGACCAAGGATGGCTTTGACCTGAAGCTGACACGCGCCGTGTCGGAGCGGGTGCGGATCCCGGTTATCGCCTCTGGCGGAGCGGGTAAGGAAGCGGACTTCTACGATGTGTTTACCGAGGGGAAAGCAGATGCAGGTCTTGCCGCTACAATTTTCCATTATAAAGAACTAACTATTGATCAGGTGAAGCATCACCTAAGAGAGAAAGGGGTTGAAATCCGGTGACGATAGAACAGAATGATAACTGGCGTTCAGCTATTCAATATGACGCTCAAGGATTAGTACCTGCCGTCGTGCAGGATGCGGTCAGCAAAGAAGTGCTTATGCTCGCTTATATGAATGAGGAGTCTCTTGCCAAAACGCTTGCTTCCGGAGAGACCTGGTTCTGGAGCCGCTCGCGCTCTGAATTGTGGAATAAGGGAGCTACCTCAGGTAACACCCAGAAGGTCAAATCGGTCAAATATGATTGTGACGGAGACACTCTGCTTATTCTGGTTGATCAAAAGGGGCCTGCTTGTCATACGGGCAAATATAGCTGCTTTTATAACGACGTCTCAGATGGGGCGGATTCCAGCAATGCGGAGCAAACGGCTTCTCCAGCTGCTGCAAGCCCTTCAGGCTTCATTAATCTCGGATCTCCTGATGTAGAAGTCTGTGCTGTACCGGGCACTCCAAGCCGATTCGACATTTTGTCCAAGCTGGAGAAAATTATTGCCGAGCGTGATGCTGAGCGTCCGGAAGGAGCGTACACTACTTACCTGTTCGAAAAAGGAATCGACAAGATTCTGAAAAAGGTAGGCGAAGAAGCGGCAGAAGTAATTATCGCAGCCAAGAACCGCGACAATGAAGAACTGCGTTACGAATCAAGCGATCTGATTTTCCACTTGCTGGTGCTGCTGCGTGAGGCGCGCCTGCCGATCGATGACATCATGGCTGAATTGGAAAGACGGCATGTAAATAAGAGCAAATCTTCGTCATAGCCTCCTGCTATTGAAGCACAGCACGGCAAGAACCTCTAGAACATTGGGCTCCAGAGGTTCTTCCTTGTGCTAGGGCGACTGTTAGAATGAATACCTGTATAAATTCTCTTGCCAGTAGAAATACATATTGCCGAAATCATCCTGAGTGAGGCCTCTTATATTTGTTCCGACCACAATGTGTGCAGCAGCCTTAGTCGCCGGATCAATTTTGTCGGATAGCGAGCAAAACAATACGATTACCGAATTGCAAAAAATTGAAGAAATGAGTCGCTCGCTGCGAATGGGAGGGCGAGCTAAACCAGTTTATTGCCACTTTGCAGACGGGCTCCTTCAGTGGGGAACAAATAAGGAACTTGCTGTTCGTTCTGTTGTTTCACATCCAGCACAAGATGAGTGATTTGCCTGATGAGCTGGAGAACGTGTGGTTAAGTGCAAACACCTCTCTGGAGAAAGCGATGAGCAGAGGAGAGACGCTCGACGATATCGGCAATTCCCTGAGCAAGACTCTTGAGGTCGTTGCTGATTGGATTCGAGAGTGGAAGGACTCCAAGAACAATCGGACTGTCGTGCAGGACATCAAGCGTTATATTGATGAGCATTATAGTGATCCGAACATGTCGCAGTCGATGCTGGCGGAAACCTTCAAGCTTCACTCGAGCTCGATCAGCAGACTATTCAAGGAGGAGTATGGCGTCAAGTTTGTAGATTATGTCAACTCCGTTAGAGTGGAGCAGGCTGCACGTTTAATGGGACAGGGCAATTCTACCGTTCAGGAGGTTGCTGAGAAAGTCGGCTTCGTTCATAGCACTACGTTTATCAGCATTTTCAAGAAGGTGACAGGCCTCACGCCAGGTACTTACCAGAAAAACCATACTGGAACGGAAGCTTAAAGCTCCATGCTGGAGGTTAAGGGGGATCAATATGAAACAATCCTACTTGAATTTAAGCGATGAAATCGTTATCAAAAAAATATATTCTTTTCATTACACGGAGCTAACAAAGGATTATGTGTATGAAGGGGAAAAGCATGATTTTTGGGAGTTTTTATATGTAGATCGTGGGGAACTGGAGATTGTTACCGATTTCAACTCGTATCATCTGAAGCAAGGGGAAATGGTTTTTTATGCGCCTAATGAGTTTCACAGCTTGAAGAGCAATCATGGAATTCCCTCAAATATTTTTATTATCTCATTTGGCTGTTTGTCCGAAGCTCTGCAGGTTCTAGCTCATAAATTACTGCGACTGGGCAATGCGGAGCGGAACATACTTAGCTTGTTGATTGAGGAAGGGCGCAAGGCGCTGCTCATACCTGTGAGTAAAGCCAATCAAGTGTATAAAGGCAATAAAAAAGCCCAAAGAGCTATGGGGAATACCGAAATCCCTTATTTTGGCTCGGAACAGCTCGTTAAAGTTTATTTGGTGGCACTGCTCATTCAGCTTATTCGAGGAGCGGACAAGGGTGAGGGGTATCAGAAGCTGTCAACCGTCACGAAAGAAAGAGAGGACAGCCACTTAGCTGCAAGGGTTGCCCAATATTTGGAGGAACAGGTAACCGCCCAATTGCGTCTGGATCAAATATGCAGTGAATTCTCTGTAAGTAAAACCTTTATAAGCCATGTGTTTCGTCAATATTCAGGCAACAGTATTATGGAATTCTATTGCAAGAAGAAAATAGAAAAAGCCAAGCTGCTGATACGTGAGGAAACCTATAACGTTACTGAAATTTCCGAGCTTCTGGGGTACAACAGTGTTCATTATTTTTCTCGGCAATTTAAAAAGGAGCTGGGCATGACTCCTTCCGAATACTTGAAGACTTTAAAAGCACAGATGTAAAAGCAAAAAAAGAGACCTGATTGCATGCAATCAGGTCCATTTCGTTTAAAAAGAATATCTATACAGGTTCTCTCGCCAGTAAAAATAAAGATTGCCGAAATCGTCCTGAGTCAAACCTCTGATGTTGGTGCCAACTACAATATTGGTAACAGCTTTGGTGCTCGCATCAATCTTGTACAGCCCATTCCTGATCTTAAGATAGACGTGGTTGTCTTTGGCGATAAGCATTTTGGCATCCGTCATGACGGGAGCATCAACGGTGTAGGATACGGCTGAGAATTTCTGCTGATTGTATATGATTGCATCCAGTGATGGACTATAAATGAAAAGATATCCTTCCGCCATACCCCATATGTTTCCATCGGGACCTACAATAACGTCGGTAATCGCCTTTTTTCCTGTCACAGGTACAATCTCGGAGGTTTTAACTCCGGTTGCCACGTCGTATATGAACAGGACGGCTGAAGTTGCAGTTGGTGTTGTACCCAGACCACCCCAGATCGAGGTGCCTCCATAAACTTTACCGTCTTTATAAGTCAAGGAAATCACACTTTGGTCCTCTACAATATTCGCTTTTACTGTTGGAGTCCCGCCGAGTATCGTATCATATATAGCCAATGCTCCACCAAGCTCCCCATATTTAGGCGCAGTGCCAATAAACAACTTGTTATCTCCCGAGGCGAATGCATAAGGCCTGTCCTGGTCGCTGCCGACTTGGAATAGTAATTGCGGATTGCTTCCACCACTGGAGAGGGTCCAAGGCAAAGTTGGATCATATTCGTATAGATACGCACCGGGGTAGATGCCCAAGTAGAGCTTATTATTGTATTCATATAAGCTTTCCGGCTGCCCAATGCCTCTGAATTGTTGGGTGTAGTCGCTACGACCAGCAGAATATGCCCCAAGACCCCCATTCAGGAAACCACCGGTATAAATGGTATTGTTAGGCCCTTTCTCCACGTAATTGATCGTTGTGTTGGCACCCGGCAAAGACAAAGGGAAGACTTCAACCTCGTCATTAGTCAAGTTGTATTTAGCCAATACGATTTGACCATTCTCGCTTCCGATACCGATCACTGTATGTCCCGGGTATTGAATTTGATCATCCAGTTCCACAATCTCCATCTCGATAGGGTTGATAGGAAGCTGTGCATCCAGTGAGCTGGCAGTTTTGGTAATGAGATCATAGCTCTGAAGCTGTTTATCGTTTGTATAATACACTTTATCATCATAAACTGAAGTCAGGCTTAGAGAAGTCAGGTTACTGATTTCATAATCGAGGGTTACATGAATATCTCCGTACACATCCTCTGTGACTGCCAGCACAAGCCCTTTGCTGCCAGGAGACATTTTGGCGAAGAGCTTACCTTCTCTGTAGTGCACATCATATGCAAAAGTTTCCGTTTGGTATGCAGTCGGAAGAATGTTCTCAGTATCGTTTGTATCCAGATCATATCTCATCAGATGGGCATGGGCACCGATTCCGGCATAGACTGCATTATAGGCAGGATCGTAAGCAACGCTGCGGACATAACTCTCACCGGCAACTATTGGAGAGTTTCCGAGCATGGTAAAACCTGTCCCGTACTCATATTTGTAAAGTGTTGCATTGTTGTAGGTCCCTACATAGATTTCACCGTTGGGGCCGGGCTTCAGATCAAAAATGAATTTGGAGCCCGGATCAGGGACTCCGAGACTTTCAACGCTCGTATCGCCTGGATTATATCGATACAGCGCTCCATTCGTCATATTTAACAACCCCATATATACTTTTCCGTCCGAGGAGTATGTGACTGCCCAAGCGGGATTGGAACCACCATTGGCTTGGTCAATGTCAATAAGCTTTGTAACAAGATTCGTATTGTAATCGATCACTGCAAGCATAGGTGGAGTAGTCCCGCTGCCGTCCAAAACTGCGTAGAGCACAGGGACGTTATTCTCATCGTAACCGAATACAGCTCCATGAGCTACCATCGATGTCATTTGTGGACCCAAGTTCGTTATTCTCTTGCTGATTGTAATATCATCAAAATAGGCTGTGCCAATAGTAGCTGTTGGAATATATAACATTACACTAACATAGGCGGTATTCGTTGGAGCTGTTCCCGTTACCGAAACATTTTTCCATGCTCCCGTTCCAGGAGTGTTTGCAAACGAAGCGCCCAGATAGGCGTTACTGCTGTCCCAGAACCTCACATACAGCTGTGCTCCACCAGTCTCTACATAAATTCTGGCTTGTGCCGTATACTTCTCTGCCTCCACAGCAGCTATTTTTCCGCTTTGCATGCTAAGAGGCAAATCCGTCCTGTTGTCCGCCATTTTCAGACTATAGCTTCCGCTGTAAGCTCTATCGCTGGAGACCGAGGCTGTGCCACCTCCGTGCACCAAGCTCCAGTTAGTAGGAACGCTGCCACTGAAGCTTTCAAAGCTAAAGTTAGGAAGCAGCATATCCCTCTCTACATTCAGCTTGATTTCATCAAAGTAGGCTGTGCCCACAGCAGATTCGGAAATAGACAAGAGAGCGCTTACAAATTTTGCGCCAACAGGTGCAGTTTCGATTACATGTACTTCCTCCCAAAGCCCGGTTTCGGAAGAATCGGTGTAGGAGGAGCCAAGTAAATTCAAGGCCTGGTCCCAGAACCTCAGGTATAAACGTGCGCTTCCGGAAACTGCATACACCTGTGCTTCAGCTTCGTAAACCATGCCTGTAAGGGCATCTACCTTATCGCTTTCCATACTTAAAGCTGTGCTTGCAGAGCTGTCTGTCAGCTTAAGACTATTAACTCCTCTGTACTGCTGGTCGTCTGATACCGAAGCAACTCCGCCGCTATGAACAAGGGTCCACCCTGTTATTCCTGCTACTGGCAAAGGCTCTTCAAATCCGTAGTTGCTCACAGTCAAAGGCAGCTCATTGAAGCCTGCTTGCACAGTAGGGGTGCTGTTATGCATGAAGCCTGCAAACAAAACAAGAGTGAGAATACTAACAAAAAGCTTTTTCAATGATAACAAATCATCCAACCTCCTTTATGGTGTCTTTCAATGCAATCATAGCGAATTAGCTGTTTGAAATCTTTGTACTATAGTTCATGAAATCATCACAATCGTACGGAATGAAAAAAAACAGGCGCTGGATAAGCCGACTGTTCTTCAAGCTTTCTCATGCACCTGTTAAAAGGTTACCTTCTGTTTCCTGCAAAGAATGCCAAATTTATAGTCCGTCTGCGCCATATCAAGGCTGACCTCACTATCTGTAACCGGAATCCACACTACTGCCTCTGGATTTTGCTTATCCGTAGACATGCCTGCAAGCTCTACTTCACCCGAAGCGTTCATTCCTGTTATACGAAGCTTGCGCCTTGCACGCTCCCAATCGTTGATCTCCTTACCAGTCATGAAGGTAAAACCGTACTCTCTGGCAGTGCGGACCACTTTACGAAGGGCATCTCTTACATTAAGCTGATTGTGAATATGGAACTGGTGAAATAAGAAATGGGCAACTCCGTTAACACTCTTTGCCTGCTCAAGAAAGGGGACTAGAACACTGCTGTCTGCCAGCAGATTATGATCCAGATCCTGGGTTAAGAAGCCGATCTCAAGTACATCGTAAGGTCGGTTCTGTTCATCCCAGTAAGCGATCGGGAAGTAGGGATGGCATGTACCAAACAAATAGCCGATATTGCCTTTTTTGCTCGGTCCTCGAGTCTGATCCGCTTGAATTCCATTCCGCTCACACCACTGAAATAGTTCTCCCCATCCTTCAAAACGAGTGTAGTGGTTTTTGTTGGATGTGAATTGTCCCATCCCTGTGGCTTGCTTCAGCCAGTCGAATTGACGAATGAATTCTTGTTCCCCCCATTTGCCATTCTGATCTTCCATAGCATTATAATGAAAGGCCAATTCATGACCATCCGCATGTGCCTGCTCATAAATGAAGGAACTGTAGCCCGGCTCCAACATACACCAAGTACTGCGAACCTCGCATTCCTTCAATACGTCTAATGTTGTGATGGCAGTTTCGTCTATGTTACGGTCGCTATCATGAGAGATCATGGCTACCTGCTCAATCCCATCCGGCCAGTACCCAATGAATGGCAGCGACAGACCAAGCTTAACGGTCTCATTCAGCAAATGTTTGATGACCGCTTCTTTCCATAAATCAGAGTAGGGGTGAGGGAAATAAGAATATCCAGTTTCAGTCTGAGCACGATCCATGCTCCAATCCAACTCGAAGCCGTCATCGGCCTTCAATAAGAGGTCATCAATGGCCCCTGTTCCATCCGGAGCAGGTATTCCGTCTTGGGTTACCGGTTGTGTGCCTTGCTGCAGTCCTACCCATGTGGCGGGCAAGTTTACTGCCCAGCGATGAAGGGCACCGCGGCCGATTGGAAAGCGCTGCAACGCAGCGCCGAGTCGTGGTGCCTCTGAAGAGGAAGTTTCTCTAAGAACACCAAAAGACTCGGCTGTATCTGGCAGATCTGAATCTGAAGTATGGATACTGCTCCAGGTAGTAGCCTGAATATACCGCAGAGGTCTTGTGTCTCCTAGGTTATCCGGCAACGTAGCGTATCCAGGGCCAGCATTTGGATGGACCTCACAACCCAGCCGGTTGGTGAAGTGGTTTAATCCTGAGAAGGAGACAAGCAGGCCGCCACGTTCGGCATAGGTCCACAGTTGTTCAAGTGAATCAGTAGAAGTTGGTTCTAAAGCAACAATAACGACGTCAAGCTGACTGGAGGCAAGCTCTTCTCCAGCATGCAACCACTGAAATGGAATGCCTGCATGTTCTAATACTTCGCTTGTAAATCTTTCGAATACGTTCTCACCTTTTGCCCATCGTGCTTGAGCTGCTTCACGATCAAGGAGAACGCCTACTTGTGCTAGTCTGTTCATTGAGCACCTTCCTTCAACAGCAATCATAACGAATTAGAAGTCCGAAATCTTAAGACTATAGTTCATGAAATAATCACAATCGTACTAAATGAAACGAACACTCTATGCCTGTGGAAATAACTCCCCCTTGAAATATGGGGGAGTGTATCCTCAGTACAATAGTTACTTACTTAGCCAGACCAGCAGCTTTCACTTGCGTGTCATAAGCTTCAAACAGCGCTTTACCGTTATATTTATTTATCAATTCATCGCGGTATGCAGGCCAGTTCTTACCAGACTTATCTTCGAAGATAGCTTTGGCTTGCAGCTCGCGTTGACGCTTACGGAAAGTAGCCAAGTCAAATCCAGCAGGAGGGATCAGACTTGTTCCCAGATATGGTGCAGATGGAATAGTTGCAAGTGTTTTTACAATTTCACGATCACGTTCGGTTTGATTCGGATCTACGACAGTCAAGCCGTAAACATTTGGTGTATCTGGTGTGAAGAAATCCCAGATCGTCAAGAAGTCGCCTTTGCTTGTAATATCCGTTTTAATAGCATCAGGCTTCAGGGTAATGGTTTTACCGCTCTTCGTGTAGTGCTTGTTCTCCACTCCATAGTGAGTGAGCAGGAATCCTTCCTCACCAGCCAGCCAGTCAAGAATTTCGACAATACGGGTAACCTTCTCAGGTGATTTATCAACTACGTTCTTATGGAAAAGAAACGGTGATCCAGGAGCTATGCCGGATTGAATAGGTTGTTTGCCAAAAGGTGTGAACGGAACCCAGTTTGCATTCGGGAACAGAGATTTTGTTTTGGCTTGCAAGCTTTGTGGGTTGGAGTCAAAGGCAAAATCCTTGGTTGCTCCAATTACAACGCCTACTTTTCCTTGTGCTGCTTTATCTGTGTGCTGTGGAGACTTGTTGAGGAACCAGTCGGGATCGACTACGCCCTCAGCAATTACTTTGGATATATCGTTCAATACTTGCTCTACGCGTGCATCCGTCTGCATATCGATGAATTTACCATTTTCCAGGAAGGACGCGAAGATGAGCCCTGCTTTCCAGTATTCAGGCCAATCCAATCCGATTCCATCGCCGCCTGCAGCCGTGGTGAAGCCGTAGGTATCTTTCTTGCCATTTCCGTCGGGGTCATTGTTCGTGAATGCTTTAAGGACGTTGTAATATTCCTCGTAAGTAGTTGGAACCTTCAGGTTCAGCTTATCGAGCCAGTCTTTGCGGATATACCAAGCGCGGTACAACTCTTTGCTGTATGGTATTGGAGCACGCACAACTTTACCTTGAACTTGATAACGATTGAAGGTAGTCTCATCTACCCAGTTTTTGAAATAGTTAGGCATCGCTTGTGGATTCACGAATTTCCCGATCTCACCAAGAACCCCGTCCAACGCGTATTTCTGTCCTCCGTCACCTGTTGCATCACGCCACATATCGGGCGGGTCGTTTGCAGTAAGCTGGGCATTCAGCTTGTTAATATAATCTTGACCTGTGGGCATATAGTCGACAGTAAGCTTAACGTTGAATTTCTCTTCAATCGTTTTCTTAACGAAATCATCTGCTTCTGCAGGCAGCTGTGCACTAGGATTACTATCAATCATGATGCGAAGGTTTAATTTCTCTTTAGTTGGTTTTGCGGAGGCAGTTGCACCTGCGCTACCTGCTGGAGTCGGGTCGGCCGTGCTTGCGCCGTCTTTTGCGCCGCATGCACTGAGCATAGCGGCAGCTAGTGTTACCGAAGTAAGCACTTTCATTTTTCTGAATTTTTGTGTATTGGTTTTCATTTGGTACTGATTCCCCCTTAAGCGTTTTGATTGGCCATACTCTTGCCTAGTTATCGTAATCGAGACAGACTTAAGTTGAAAATAGACCGTTTTTGCAGGATGCCCCAATTTTGCAAGCGCTATTAAAACCTTGACGAGAGAGCGCTTCGCAGGGAATAATTAAGGCACGGGTCTGCACACTAGATGGAATTACCCCCTGACCTTGGGAGGAGGATAGCGTCATGAAACGGAATTGGTTCTACCGGATGTTGTTTTCTTATATGCCGGTTTTTCTGGCTGTTTGTCTTACTTTGTTGCTGATCCTGTTTCTAACTGTTCGGCAATTGTCGGAGCAATCCTCCATTCAATCAAATGAAACCGTTGCCAAGAATGCAGCTCAGATGATTGAGCAATCCCTCCGCAGCATTGATGATGGCATGGCCCAGTTTTTTAATAAGGACACGATTGCGGGTTACTATAATGAACCGGACGATAATTTGTATTACTCCTCCTATGAGGCAGCACGCACTTTGACCGACTTTCAAATTCGATTTCCCATAATAGAATCGCTATATCTTGTAAAGCCTGCCGACGGCTCTGTATTGGAGCCTAACTCAATTCATAATTTGAGTAATCACCCGGATAAAGCTTATATTGAGAATAAAATGAAGTCTGATTCCAGATTTGTCTGGGGGGACAACAGAACGGTAGAGTCCCCTGGCTATGCGACAGGCAGTCGGGACGTCATTTCACTAGCTCGAATCTCCAGCTTGCGAACAAACGGCTTATTCGTAGCGCAAATAAACATAGCTACCCTTCAAAGGCTGCTTAGTCAGTCTGTGGATACAACGACAGGGTACCTAAAAATAATCGATAACGAGGGGCAAATTATTGGATCTACTATTGCTATGGCGGAGGATGGTAAGGAACGCAGAAAGCTGGCTGCTGTAAAGATGGGCTACACAGGCTGGGTCATGGAGAGCGGGGTATTGCAGCCAGGCATGCTCGGCTGGGCGGAGCCTGTGCTGTATGTGTCCATTTCGTTGGGTGGCGTTTGCATCTTTTTCGGCTTGGTGTGGTTTGTGATAGCGACCCGCAGGCATTACCGTCCCGTTCAATCACTCCTGACACAAATTGGGACTTTTTCTATAGCCAAACCTAATGATCCCTTACATGAAGGCAAAAAAGACGAATTTCAAACGATTGGCCGCGCGCTTGATAACTTGTGGGATCACTCCAACCAACTGCAGCAAGAAAATGCTAAGAATCTGAAGTTCAAAAGAGAGCATCAATTCCGCAGATTAGCTGAGGGGCGCTTTGAGACGGCTTCTTTCTACGGAGCCAAGGAGGAAGAGATGTTCGGGCTTCAGCTGGAGAAGCGGCCAACTGCGATTCTAATTGAGATGGATCGATTCTTATCCGAATTATCTAACCTGTATCCGGAGCATGAAATCGGATTGATGAAAGAAGCTTTCCAGTCTTCCTTGGATAAACGGTTAATAGAAGAGGGAATTTCCTCGACCACAGAATGGCTGGCTGAACACCAACTGGGAGCTATAGTTATGCAAGAAGAAGGACCGGAAGCGGAAGAGTTACTCGTGCGATTGCTGGAGGATTTCCGGATGTGGACGGAGCAGGAGCTTCCTTTTACAGTTACGATCTCAGTCGGAGTTGCGGTTGAACGTATTGAGGCGGTATCCGTTTCATTTCAGACAGCGCGCAGGGCACTCTCTTTCAAAGTATCACTCGGGTTGAATCGAATGATCACGCAGAATGTATTGCCAGACAGCGAGCAGCATGGTATGGTTCAGGAACTGCAGAGAATTGAAGAAATCAGTCGTTCGTTACGTGTGGGTGAGCGCAGTTGGGTACAGGAGTTGGAACTATTCATCACTGCGTTGCAGAACGGTTCATTTAACGGGGAGCAGGTTAGAAACTTGTTATTCGTCTTGTTATTCCATGTTCAGCATAAGATGAGCGATTTGCCTGCTGAGCTGGAGGACGTATGGCTTAATGCGAACTCACAACTTGAGATGACGATGAACAAAAGCGAGACGTTGTCGGATATCCGTCTTATTCTTAAGGAAACCCTTGAATCCGTATCGAGTCGTATCCAGGAATGGAGAGATTCTAAGAACACCCGGGTCATTATGCAGGATGTGAAGCGTTATATAGATGAGCACTACAACGACCCTAATCTGTCACAGTCGATGCTGGCGGAAGCGTTCCGGCTGCATCCGAGCTCGATTAGCCGCTTGTTCAAAGAAGAATATGGCGTCAAGTTCGTGGATTATGTCAATTCTGTTCGTGTAGAGCATGCTGCACGTCTGATGGGGCAAGGTCATTCCGCCGTTCAGGATGTCGCTGAACAAGTAGGTTTCGTTCACAGCAAGACATTTATAAGTATTTTCAAGAAAATTACGGGGTATACCCCGGGAAGCTATCAGAAGGATCGCACGGGGACGGAATCTTAATCTTATAAAGGTGGGCATCAGACAAATGGATAGAGTGATAAAGATCGGCATTATTGGTTGCGGCGTCATGGGTCGCGTATATTTGAATGCGGCTAAGGGCGAATCTTCCATAGCGATTACCGCTGTTGCCGATATGAATGAGCAAGTAGCGAAGGATACAGCTGCTGAGTTCTCGGTTCCAACCTTTTATGCTTCTGCAGAAGCCCTGATCGAAGATCCTAATGTAGAAGCAGTTGTATTCGCAATTCCGCCTGCTGGATTCAAGACCAAGCTTGCCTTGCAAGCTTTCTCGCTCGGCAAGCATGGCTTGCTGGAGAAGCCGATCGCGATTGAGCTGGAAGAGGTTGAGCAGTTGATTGAAGCATCCGAAGGCCTTGTAGCAGCGAGCTGTTCCGCTCGCCTTAGATTCTCAGATTCGGCAGAAGCCGTGCGAGCAGTATTGGAAGAAGGAACGATAGGCACATTGCGAACCATCTCGTGCCGATGGATATTGGCAGCAAAGCAGAAGCCAGAAAAGCTTCCTCCAGCATGGAGATTGAACCCTGCCTTGAACGGAGGAGGCAATCTGACGAACCTGGGTACCTATGTGTTGGATTATATGTTCGGTATTACCGGATGGAAGTATACGGTTCAAACGGTGTCTGGCCGAGTGTGGGGGATGCCGGGGATGTTCAAGGATTATGTAGCCGAGGGATCTGTGGGTGAAACACACAGTGCGGCGATCATAACTTGTCGAGGCGCTGACGCGCCAGTAGTACTTCTTGAGCAAGGAGAGTATACGATTGGGCCGGAGGAAGCGGCTTGGCAGATCTCTGGAGATCGAGGTACGCTTAAATTCCGTATCCTTCCAAGCGCCGCCAACGAAGTCCTTCTATATCAATATGACAATGATGAAGTGAAGCCAACGACAATATGGTCAGGTGTAGAGACGTTCGCCGACCTTCAGAGAAGACTCTTGCTTGATTTTGCGAATGCGATAAGGGACGGTCTCGCACCGCGCACTACTTTGCGTCAAGCTTATGAGCTGCAACGCACCATTCATGCTGTCTATCGTTCGTCTGCGAGCGGAGAAGCTGTAAGCCTGCAATAAGGTCAGCCATGCTGCCAAAGTAACGCATTAAATAGGAATGGAGCTTGAAGAATAATCTTCAAGCTCCATTTTTGTGTCAATTGATCTCGGATGAGAGCGGACCGGCTAGCTCTCGCAAGTAAAATAGCTTGCCCGGGAGAGTGGGCATGAATGTGGATGGAAGCCACATATCCGGGCCGTATCGAAGTGTTGTCCATAATGAAAGTCCTTGCCACTGCATACCGCGGCCAAGGGCGCCGTCACAACCGCCAATAATGCGATCTGAGCGAAGGAACAAGCCAGGGCCTATCGTATTGGCATAACAGGGCACCAACGTCGTTCGGCTCTTAAAGCTCGTGATCGCGTTTTGTTCGATCGTCAAGGGGTGCAGCTTGGCGCCAATGCGATGTGTTTCTTGCCGCCACTCTGTCTCATTCGCGAACTCTGCGGCGAAGTGAGGCTCCCAGAATGCGATATGGAGCATTCGGCCAATGCCGAATATGGTGATCAGCTCGGCGCCTTCTGCTTGTAGGGCAGCGATTTGATCAGCATAGGTGGGAAGATTATCGCGTGTGGCGAAATTGCGCTGATTGACAGGGACAGTTAACTCTCCAAGCGGGCCGTAAAAGGCCTGCTCCATCGCATACTGGAACGATCCTGGATTATCTGATGATAAGGTTCGGCCGTGTTGGTCGCTCCATTCATCCATATTAAACCCGTACACATGCGAACAATTGGTTTGCCACTGTTGAAGGAAGTAAACCGCCCACTTGTACATTCCCATCGGTCCGGCTGGAAGAATAACGGCCAGCTTGCGTCCAGCTTCCTTCGCACTTCGGATATTCCAAGCGATTTCGTGTCCCATCATCATGTCGAACTCTGCTACCTGATCGCAGGCTACGGGCATGAAGTTCTGATGCCAGAATGGTTGGCGTTCTTGTATAGCTTCCGGGCTATTCGCGCAACAGGCATCGATTCTGTTCAGATCCCATCCGCGGGGATAAAAACCTTCCAGCATCGAGCCTTCTATGGTTTGCATCATATCCATTGTTCAATCGCTCCTTTGTATGTCGATTTTTGGCTAGGGCAGTAGTCGTTCAGTCGTCAGTCGCGGCCAAGCTTGGCACTGCTTGAAAGCTTCCGCATACGGCTTGCCGCATTGCAGCCCGCGGAATTTCGACACGGTGCGCACAAAATCGAGAAAATCAATACCATCATGATCGCGAAGCCAAGTAATCTGACTTTCATGACAGTCGTTCATACGGATTTTGGTCTCAATATAAGCCGATATGTCAACGTATTCGGTCGGCAAGAATCCAACGCCAGCAAGCGTGTCCATGTAATAGATGGGCACCGCTTTCTCATGGTGGGGAGCGCCTCCTTCCACTTGATAATGGGGGACAGTAGCTGAAAAGCTGGCATCGAATACGGCCTTGGAAACCTCCATATGATCCTTCATATAATCTTCAGGCGGGTGGGTAATGATATAATCCGGTCTTGTTCTGCGAATAACGTCGACAAGCTTGCCGACCAACTGATCATTGTCGCTTTTGATCGTAAGATCTGAGATATCCAGGCTAATAACGGCAGCTCCAATCAATGCTCCTGCTTCCTGGGCTTCAACGGCTCGTATTTGCTTGAGCGGTTCGGGCTGTATAATCGCATGACCTTTGTCCCCATTGGCCACGTGCACCATCGTAACCTGATGACCAAGGGCAGCAAGCTTAGCGAGGGTTCCTCCACAACCAATCTCCAAATCGTCGGGATGGCAGCCGACAGCTAATACATTCATCATTATCACTCCGGACTCATGCCGAATTTTCATTCGGCTGAATAGTTAATAGGTTCCTGAGATTATTGTAATACAGCCCTCGCCTCTACAGCTTTATCATAAAGTCTGATTCATTTATCGATTCGTCCAAATCAAGACCGCTGCGTAAAGTGTCGTGCTATACTAATCTCGAGAAAACAAAAACAGGGGACTGATTCCTGATGGTGGTCAACCGATTTCCGAGAACGAATCTATCCGAGTATCTAACCATCAAACAAATCGTTTCTTTTCACTACTTTGAATTCTCAAAGGATTTTATTTTTGACGGTGAAAAGCACAACTTTTGGGAATTTGTCTATGTGGATCGAGGTGAGGTAGAAGCGCTGGCGGACAAAGACGTGTATCTGCTGAAGCAAGGGGACATCATTTTTCACAAACCGAATGAATATCACAACCTGTGGGCTAACCGAAAGATTGCACCGAACGTGATGATCGTTTCTTTTGTATGCCGTTCTCCGGCTATGCGCTTTTTTGAGAACAAAATCTTTTCTTTGACTTCTGATCAACAGCATCTTCTAGTACAAATACTGAAAAATGGGTTTGCGGCATTTATTCCGCCATTCGATGACCCGCGAAATCACGAGCTTCATAGAAATCCCGAGGCGCATGGGGCTGTTGAGCATTTGTTGAGAATTCACCTGGAGCTGTTACTAATCCGACTGCTGGAGCACGCGGAGCTTCAACAGAAACGATACCGGTTGTCGGGTGAGGTCAAGCAACAAAGCGATCACGAGCTTGTGGAAGGGGTAACCGCTTACATGGAGCAGCATGTATATCAGAACCTGCGAATCGACCGAATATGCAAAGTTTTCAACATCAGTCGAAGCTATGCTCTATCAATCTTCAAGGAGAAAACCGGCCAAAGTATGATGCAGTATTTTCGTGCATTGAAGATCGAACAGGCCAAACGCATTATTCGCGAGAATAAGCACAATGTAACCGAAATAGCAGAGCTACTCAAATATAGCAGTGTGCATAGCTTTTCCAGGCAATTCAAATCAATCGTACAAATGTCTCCAATGGAATATGCCAGAACAATTAAAGCAAAAATGTAAGCGGAACACATACCATATTAAGGAGGAGTCGAAAGAATGGGGAATTTACGGTTTGTGGTGGTTGGTACAGGTTGGGTAGCGGGAGAGTATTTGAAAGCGATTGCGGCAAGATCAGATGCAGAGGTTGTAACGGTAGTAAGCCGCAATATCGAGCATGCGAAGAGCAAGCTGGCTGAACTGGGCATCGAAGCAGGCGTTACCGACAACTATGAGGAAGCAGTAAGCGCTTCGAATGTAGACGCCGTTGTATTATGCTCCACGCCTGATCTGCGTCCTGAGCAAGCCGTGATCGCTGCACGATATGGCAAACATATGGTTCTCGAGAAGCCGCTTGCGATGGACAGGGCGGGGCTGCTCCTCATGGCCGAATCCTTGGAGCGGCATCCGGTTCGTACCGCTGTAAGCTTCGTATTGCGTTGGAACCCATCGTTCGTTAACACGAAGGCTCTAATCGATGACGATGCAATCGGTCGCGTCTACATGGCCCAAATCGATTATTGGCACCATGTTGGGCCGCAATATGGTCAATACCGCTGGAGCAAGACGAAGGCTCAGGGCGGCAGCAGCATGCTATCGGCGGGCTGTCATGCGGTTGACGCGGTCCGTTATTTCGCGGGTGAGATCACAGAGGTTACAGCGTACAGCTGCGGTACGTGGTCCAGCTCCGAATACGAATTCGATCCGAATGCGATTGCGATATTCAAGCTGAAGAATGGAGGCATCGGTAAGGTGTCGTCGTCGCTTGAATGCAAAACACCATACAAATTCAATGTGCATCTACTTGGAGAAAAGGGCGCGATCATGAACAATCAGCTCTTCACGCACAAATTGCCGGGACAAACCGACTATGCAACGATTCCGACGATTCTGCCAGACAGCGGGAATGTGTCGCATCATCCGTTCGTGGAGGAAATCGACGACTTCGTACGAGCCGTACATAGCGGCACGACGACACGCTGTGAGTTCCTGGATGCGTACAAATCGATGGAAGTCAGCTTCGCTATTGACGAATCGATCGCAACGGGAAAGAGCATATCCCTTCTGAACGCCTGATTAAGAAGTCTATGTAGTGACTGTAGCAGTTCAAATAATATTAGGAATAAGGCAGGAGTGGATAAGATGACAGTTAAAATTGGCATGATTGGTGCAGGGGGAATAGCCCGCCACCATTTGAATGGGCTGCAAAGAATTCCAATGGCTGAGATCGTAAGCGTCTACGACGTAAATCGCGAAGGTGCGGAGTCGATGGCCGCTATAGTCGGAGCGCGAGCAGTGGACAGCGTGGACGTTCTGCTTAATCCAGACGAGATCGATGCCGTCTTCATATGTGCTCCACAGTTCGCCAGAGAAGGCTTGGAGGAGATGGCAGCCAGCAGAGGAATTCATCTGTTCGTAGAGAAGCCGCTCGGGCTGGAGCTCCCGTCAGTGCTGCGCAAGGAACAGGCCATTCGCGAGTCTGGTGTGATCCATTCGGTAGGTTACTGTCTGCGTTATTATGATACCGTGCAGCAGGCAAAGGCTTATCTGGAGGGCAAGACCATTCATCTGATTCAAGCATTCCGATTCGGCGGCTCTCATCCTGCCCCGTGGTGGAGGCAGCAGCATATGTCTGGCGGGCATCTGGCCGACGCGGTGACTCATCAGGTCGACATGATTCGTTTCTTGGCTGGTGAATACAAGAGTGTCTCGGCGATGTTCGGCCATAATTCCATTCCTAGCTTGTACCCGGATGCCACTATTGCCGATGGCGGTGCTGTTTCCTTCACGCTAAGCTCAGGCGCTGTCGGCACCATTACTGAATCCTGTGTATCGCTGCATCATAGTGCCTCAACGATCAAATTTATCGGTGTCGACTTCTTCGTCGAGTTGAGCGTGAACGGGCAGGTTCTGACGATCGTGGACAAAGACCAGCAAATCACGGTGACTTCCCGTAAGGATCCAACCTATGAGCAGGATAAAGCTTTTGTAGAAGCCGTGGCAGCCGGTTCAAAGGACGGGATTCTAAGCGGTTATGAGAACGGTATGCGGACCTTGGCCTTCACCCTAGCGGCTCATCAGTCAGCTGAAGAGCGCAAGGTGGTTGAACTCAGCAGTTAAACAACGAGTAAACATATGTATCACAAAGAACCTGGCCGCTGCGGCCAGGTTTCTGTATTCTTATGGGTTAGCCGTCCTTTTTAACGATGTCGCTCGAGAAAAGTGCCTATTATTGGTTGAATTGTTACAAAAAATCGTCGATTGTAACAAAAAAATCGACAACCCTGTCGTTTTCTTTTGAAATTAATTGTCGAACAGGTATAATAAAGCTGAACCGACTTTAATAGGCCATCACCAAGATGTGATGTTATTGTAAATTTTGCAAGCACAAATTTAGGGGGTAACCATGTACACGGACAATTGTAAAATTTTTAGCGGATCGTCCAATCCTAAGCTAGCGGAAGCCATTTGTACGGAATTGGGTGTGCCTCTTGGCAAAATTAAGCTTTCTCGCTTTAAGTGCGGGGAAATTTATTGTAATTTTGAGGAGACAATCCGTAATTGTGACGTGTTCCTGGTACAGACATTTTCTCACTCCGTCAATGATCATCTGATGGAGCTATTGATTATGATGGATGCAGCCAAACGTGCATCAGCAAGAACAATTCACGTGGTAATGCCATATTACGGGTATTCGCGACAAGAACGCAAGGCCGCACCTCGCGAGCCGATCTCTGCTAAGCTTGTAGCGGATCTGTTAACAACAGCAGGCGCAACCCGTATACTGACCGTGGACTTGCATGCCCCAGCAATTCAAGGCTTTTTCAATATCCCAGTAGACCACTTAACCGCTACGGATATGATCAGTGACTACATTCGCAGCAAGAATATACCGAATCCGGTCGTGGTTTCTCCTGATGCAGGCCGTGCCACAACCGCTGAGAATCTGGCGAACATTCTGAACGCTCCGTTCGCTATTATGATCAAGAAGCGTCATGCGCATAATGAAGCTACTATCACTCACGTTATTGGAGATGTAGAAGGACGCACCCCGATTATTATTGAGGATTTGATCGATACGGGCGGCACGATCGTCAAGGTTGTAGAAGGACTGAAGGAGCGCGGTGCTGAGGACGCCTATGTATGCGCCACACATCCCGTATTTACTAACCCTGCTATAACGCGACTGGATCATCCGAACATACGTGAAGTTATTATTACGGATTCCATTGCCCTTCCAGAAACAGCAAGCGGCCGCTTCAAGGTGCTGTCCCTCGCACACTTGTTCTCAGATGCGATCCGTATCATTATGCAAGGTGGCTCAATCAGCACTTTGTTCAAATACGGTGGGGTCTAAGAACCGCTTAGCGGTGCAATCCCTGTAGGTTATCGCGATGAACTGTGATATACTTAAGTGAAGTATGTCACTGGAGGTGTCAACAACCATGGCGAGGAAAAAGCCTGTGGCCGAAGTGCAGCCACGCAACGTCATCTCGATCCAGATGGATGCCACTTTCTTTTTTGAGAGAGCCGTTCAATCTCTAGATCGACACCACTATGACAAGGCCTTGAAGTATTTCCGCAAGGCTGTGGACTATGAGCCTGATAATCCTGTGAATCATTGTAATCTAGCTGGCGTTCTTTCGGAGACAGGAAACTTCGAAGAATCGAACCAGATCTTAACCCATATAGTGGAACAGATTGATCCTGCAATGACGGAGTGTTATTTCTATTTGGCTAATAATTATGCCAATATGGAAAACTATGAACAAGCGGAAGAGTCGCTTATTCATTATTTGGAACACGACCCGAACGGGCATTATCTGGAAGAAGCCGAGGAAATGATGGAGCTGCTCAGTTATGAGCTAAACCGTCCTACTCGGCTGACTTCGATTAAGAGCCGGGAAGGCATGTTCGAGCATGACCGGGCGCGATCGCTCTTAGAGGAGGGCAAGTTCTCTGAAGCGGTCCGTATTCTGGAAAAGCTTGTAGAGAACACACCAGATTTTCTGGCAGCACGCAACAATCTTGCGCTCGCATATTACTATATGGGCTTATTCGACAAGTCAATGGATACGATTCGACAAGTGCTCGAGCTGGACCCGGGTAATCTGCACGCTTTGTGTAACGTAGCTATTTTCTACCAGCACAACGGCGATAAGGAGAACCTGCAGCCCTTACTTGCGCAGCTTCGCAAAACTTACCCGCTGCATCATGATCATGTGTTCAAGTTGGCAACGACGATGGGCATTTTGTCTGAGCATGAAACGGCGTATAGGTTATTCCGAAGATTACTGAAGAGTGTGGAATCCGGTCTGGATCCATGTTTGTACCACTACACCGCTGTTGCAGCCTACCACATTGGACGTTATAACGAAGCGGAGAAGTTGTGGAAGGTTGTAGAGAAGCTGGATCCGGGAACAGAGGTTGCTCCTTTCTACTTGAATCAGATTCAAGAAGTTAGGGCAGGTCAGAAGAAGCCGATCAGCTACCACTATCATTTGCCTTTTGAAGAACAGTTCAAGGTATTGGAGAAGGCGGAAGAAGGTATTCCTGATCATCTGAGAAGAGATCCACTCGTTCGTTCGTCTTTTTTCTGGGCTTTACGGCATGGAGATGCAGAGACGAAGCTTCAAGTGATTCAAGCTTTTGGCATTATCGCAGACAGTGAAGTGGAAGATGCACTAAGGGAGTTCCTTCTGGATCCTAAAGAGGATGAGTACCTGAAAAAGGTAGCTATGTTCGTCTTGCGCAGCATGCATGCGAAAGAACCGATTCAAGTGCATATGCAGGGCAAACAAACCGCTATTCAGTCGATACCATGGTCGCCCAATTTGCCTTCTTGGAAGGAACAATGGCAAGCGGTTATGGATCGGGCGCTGCAGATGATGGATAAGCGATACGATATGGTGCAGCAGCATGACTTGGAGACGCTGTGGGTAGAGTTCTTAACACGAATGTACCCAAGCGTGCCTAAGGTTGCTAAGATTGACGGATGGGCGGCTGCATTGGAGTATTTGACTGCCAAGATGCATCGCCGTCAGATATCCTATAACGAAGTAGCAGCCCGATACGGGGTGTCCACTTCGACCGTAAGCAAATATGTAAAAGTAATCGATGATGCATGCGGATTGAAAGCCAAGATGGCTGAAATCCTGCCTAAGCTTACCCGCTCAGAACAGAGGTAAATGATCTGGATGGGGTAGCCCGGGAGCGGAATTGGATTAAGCATGAAGGCTCTCTAACTTCGCTGGAATACAGTTAAGGAGGAAAAATGGAATGACCACATATCAATCTATAGTAGTTGGTACAGGGCCTGCGGGGTTGACAGCGGCTATTTATCTGGCACGTGCGAACCTGAAGCCGCTTGTTATTGAAGGGCCTGAGCCAGGCGGACAACTGACGACTACCACTGAAGTAGAGAACTTTCCAGGTTTTCCGGAAGGTATTATGGGTCCGGAGCTAATGGATAATATGCGTAAACAAGCTGAGCGGTTCGGAGCTGAGTTCCGTACGGGCTGGATTAATGAAGTGGACTTGTCGAAGCGTCCTTTCACGCTTCATCTCGAAGGCGGCCACGTTCTGACAGCGGAGACGTTAATTATATCTACTGGTGCTTCAGCAAAGCTGCTCGGAATAGAGGGCGAGAAAGCGAACATGGGCCGCGGTGTAAGCACATGCGCGACATGTGACGGGTTCTTCTTCCGCGGGAAGAGAATTATTGTAGTAGGCGGCGGCGACTCTGCGATGGAGGAAGCGAACTTCTTGACTCGTTTCGGAACGGAAGTGCGCCTGGTCCATCGTCGTGAAGAGCTGCGAGCATCCAAGATCATGCAGGATCGTGCCCGTGAGAATGAAAAAATCAAGTGGAGCTTGAATTCGACTCCTCTTGAAGTCGTTGCTGGCGAGAGAGGGGTTACGGCTCTCAAGGTACGCAATAATGTGACAGGCCAAGAGGAATTGTTGGAGACGGACGGGATCTTCGTAGCGATTGGACACACTCCAAATACTGGATTCTTGAACGGCCAACTAGAGACGGATGAGACCGGGTATCTGATTGTTAAGCCGGGTACTTCGGAGACCAATATCCCAGGTGTGTTCGCTTGTGGAGACGTGCAGGATCATAAGTATCGTCAAGCGATTACGGCAGCAGGAAGCGGCTGTATGGCGGCCTTGGACTGCGAAAGGTTCCTTGAAGGTCAAGCGGTTCATGACTGGAGCCAGTCCCTTAATAAATAAAGAAACCACACAGCCGGAGGCGACTGCCGCAGGTCCGGAATGTATCGGTTGCAGAATCCCCTTCGGCATTGGCTGACGGGGATTCCTCTATTTGGTACGACCATCCAGACAGCTTGACCTTCGCATAGGGTTGGCTTATAGTTGGAACAGAAGCATGTCTATTTCATATTATTTCGAGGTGACAAAGGAATGTCAGAAAAGATTTATATCGGCGTGGACTTGGGCGGAACAAGTATTAAAGTGGGAATTTGCAACGAAGAGGGCAAGTTACTCCATACCTTTGAGGGGCCGACAGAGTCTGAAGAAGGTCCTCAAGCCGTGCTCGATCGAATCGCGCAATATGTGAAACAGATTGTATCTGACTCCTCGTATAGTTGGGAACAAGTAGCTGGAGTTGGCGCTGGTATCGCCGGATTTATCGATTTGGAACAAGGCATCGTCATAGAATCCGTTAACTTGAAGTGGCAAAATGTTGAGATAACGAGAGAGTTGAATGAACGCCTGAATCTTCCGGTCAAGGTCAACAATGATGCGAATGTAGCGGCATTGGGTGAAGCATGGAGCGGCGCAGGTAAGGGAGTGCAGCATTTGATCTGCCTCACACTAGGAACAGGTGTCGGTGGAGGCATTATTATAAATGGCAAGATCATAGAAGGCTTCCGTGGAATGGCGGCGGAGCTTGGTCATATTAAGATTGTTCCCGATCTGGAAGCTATCCAATGCGGCTGTGGACAGATGGGTTGCGTAGAAACCGTATCTTCAGCTACAGGTATTATCCGAATGGCGAAGGATGCCGTTGGGCGCGGGGAAATCACTTCCTTGTCGGAGCTGGATTCAATCTCTGCCAAAGCGGTATTCGATGCTGCTAAGGATGGAGATGAAGTAGCGATTCGTATTGTGAAGCGGGCTGCCTACTATTTGGCCAAGGCCATGGCGGCCGTGGCAGTCGTGTTGAACCCGCAGCGGTTCATTATTGGCGGCGGTGTTTCCAAAGCTGGTGATGTATTGTTCGATGAAATACGTAAAGTATACAAACAGAATGTTCCTGCTGTATTCGTCGATGGCGTAGATATCGTGCCTGCCCAATTAGGGAATGATGCAGGGATCGTCGGCGCAGCCGGGTTGAATTTGAATTAGTTCCTTCTTAAGCTTTTCCTCATGGGAGGTGGAACAATTATGGTGCATACAGATGAGGCTGGTTCAGCGGCCAAGTTAGTCATTATTACAGGCATGTCCGGAGCAGGTAAGACCATTGCAGTTCAAAGTTTGGAGGACCTTGGTTTTTTCTGTGTGGATAATTTGCCCCCTGTGTTGATACCGAAGTTCGCTGAACTCATCGATCAATCCAAGGGTCGAATCGGGAAGGTAGCCTTGGTGATTGACTTGAGAGGCAGAGAGTTTTTTACCTCTTTGTCGGAATCGCTTCGGATCATCCAGGAGAATTACACGATCACTTACGAAATCTTGTTCCTGGATGCTACGGACGGCTTGCTTGTCCAACGGTATAAAGAGAGTCGACGCAGGCATCCTCTCGCGCCAGATGGATTGCCGCTAGATGGGATCAGACTGGAGCGCAAGCTGCTCGAAGAGCTCAAAGGAATGGCTACTCAGGTTATCGATACGAGCAACTTGAAGCCAGGTGAATTGAAGGAACGAATTATTGATCGATTTACGAATATAGGCCGATCGGGAATATCCGTCAACGTGATTTCTTTCGGCTTCAAATACGGAATTCCAATTGATGCGGATTTGATCTTTGATGTACGGTTTCTGCCTAATCCTCATTATGTTGAGCAATTAAGACCGAATACTGGTATGGATCAGGATGTATACGACTATGTGATGAAATGGACAGAGACGCAACAGTTTCTGACCAAGCTGATGGATATGCTGCAGTTTCTTATTCCGCAGTATGCCAAAGAAGGTAAAAGCCAGGTAGTTGTAGGTATTGGTTGTACGGGAGGCAAGCATCGTTCCGTTGCAATAGCTGAATATTTGGGGAAACGAATGGGAGCAAGCGAGACAGAAACCGTACGGGTCAGTCACCGTGATGCGGATCGGGATCGTCGACCTGAGGTGAGCCGATGACCGAATTGAGTTCTAGCAGCGCTAAGCCGCGGATCGTCGTCATCGGAGGAGGTACGGGGCTATCCGTGATGCTGCGCGGCTTGAAAGAGAAGCCGCTGGACATCACAGCCATCGTAACCGTAGCCGACGATGGGGGGAGCTCCGGCATACTGCGCTCGGAGCTGCAGATTCCGCCTCCGGGAGATATTCGCAATGTGCTTATCTCCCTGGCCGATGTAGAGCCGCTGCTGGCGCAGATGCTCCAGCACCGGTTCAGCGCCGGCTCCGCCTTGGCCGGGCACAGCCTCGGCAACCTCATCCTGGCGGCGATGAAAGATATCACCGGGGACTTCGTCACCGGTGTGAAGGAGATGAGCCGCGTCTTCGCAGTCCGCGGCCGGGTGCTTCCAGCGAGCGATCAGCAGATCGTGCTGAAGGCTGAGATGATGGACGGCTCCATAGTAGAAGGGGAGTCGAACATCCCCAAGGCCGGCGGCAAGATCAAGCGAGTCTTCATCGAGCCACCCGACGTATCGGCGCTGGGCGAAGCGGCCGATGCGATACGGGAGGCCGATGCGATCCTTATAGGGCCGGGCAGTCTATTCACAAGTATTCTACCGAACTTGCTCGTTCAAGACTTGGCCGATGCCATCGTGAACAGCAGCGCCATCAAGATCTTCGTATGCAACGTCATGACCCAACCAGGGGAAACGGATGGATATTCCGTCAGTGATCATTTACAAGCGATTTATGAACATGTGGGGCATCATTTATTCGATTACGTCATAGTGAATAATGGGGAGATTCCTCCTCAGGTGCAAGATAAATACGCAGAAAAAGGCGCAAGAGCCGTACACCTCGATTTGGATGAAGTGACCAAGCGAGGCTATAAGGTAATTGCCGACAGGCTCGTGCTGTTCCGCACCTATTTGCGGCATGATGCCGAGCGATTAAGCCATCATATTTATCAGCTGGTGGAAAGTTGGATGGTACGAAAGAGGTGAGTTCCGTTGTCCTTTGCAGCCCAAACGAAGAAAGAGTTGACCTTGATTGAAGCCGACGCTTGTTGTGAGCGAGCTGAGCTAGCGGCCTTGATCCGCATGAATGGCTCTGTACAGCTAACGAATCAGCGCATCGTCTTGGACATCTCGACGGAGAATGCGGCCATAGCTCGACGGATTTACTCGTTGATCAAGAAAATGTTTAACATTCATACCGAGTTGTTCGTGCGTAAAAAGATGCGGTTGAAGAAGAATAATGTATATATTGTTCGTCTCCCCGGTCAAGTGCAGGAAATCCTAGCCGATCTGCAAATTGTATCAGAGGGCTTTCAGTTTACGACTGGGATTGACAAACAAATTGTACGAGGCAACTGCTGCAAGAAAGCTTATCTTAGAGGAGCTTTCATGGCGGGGGGTTCGGTTAACAATCCCGAGGGCTCCTCTTATCACCTGGAGATCGCCTCCATGTATGAGGAGCACTGCCAAGCATTATGTCAGCTAGCCAATCGCTTCGATCTGAATGCACGCTGTATTGAGCGCAAGAAAGGGTTCGTCTTGTATGTAAAGGAAGGGGAGAAGATAATACAGTTCCTCAGCCTGATCGGCGCGCATCAAGCTCTGTTGAGGTTCGAGGATGTCCGTATCATGAAGGACATGCGTAACTCCGTTAACCGGATTGTGAATTGTGAGACGGCTAACCTGAACAAGACCATCGGGGCAGCTGTGAGGCAGATTGATAATATCCGATTGTTGCAGAAGACGATCGGATTGGAGAATTTGCCTGAGAAGCTTCGAGAGGTTGCAGAGATCCGATTGCAGCATTCCGATATGAACTTGAAGGAAGTCGGCGAGATGCTGAAGGGAAATGTAAGCAAGTCTGGCGTGAACCATCGGCTGCGAAAATTGGATGAATTAGCGGAAAAAGTAAGGAATTCACTACCTGATACGAAATTGCCAACGTTTTCTTTTACAGATTCATGAAAAATGGTATAATGAAATAATAAAGAAACCGTCAGAGCGTTTGAATAAAGTGATGGATGTAGGGGGTATAGGCGAAAATGACAAGACGACCAGCAGTCGTTAAACTCAGAACAGGGCTACATGCTAGGCCGGCAGCGCTTTTCGTACAAGAGGCGAATAAGTTCTCTTCTGAGATTTTCGTGGAGAAAGACGATAAGAAGGTTAATGCTAAGAGTATCATGGGTATTATGAGCTTGGCGATCAGTTCAGGTACAGAAGTACACATAAGTGCAGAAGGTTCGGATTCCGAGCAGGCTGTAACCGCTTTAGTAGCACTCGTTGGCAAAGAGGAATTGGAGAATCAATAAGAGCGGCGCTTCCCTAGTGGAGGCGCTGTTTTTGTGTAGATGTGTTAGAGTATTCGACTCGAACTGAACTCGATCACCATGGACCTTTGGAATGATCTCCCCAGAGGTTTTTCCTCTATCCGCAGGAGCGTGTCCCCAGTAGTAACGATCAAACAAAAAATGTATCTCATTTTCTATTAGTTGGTTGATTTCTACCTCCAAAAGCATTGATCTATAAGGCTTCTCCGTTGTATTGCTTCCCAACATGTGAAAATTTAAACGAAAATGAAAACGCTTTATTTACATATTTGGAAGGCCCACTATAATGGGAAATGTGCTGATGCAATGAATCCATCGTATATAGCTCAATATATTGAAGAGAACTATACCGGGAATTTGCATTTGGACCATATGGCCGATATTATGGGGACTTCTCCCAAATATTTCTCGAATTACTTTAAGAAGGCGTTCACCATCAATTTTGTGGAATATCTGAATAAAGTAAGGCTGACGCATGCGAAGGATTTGTTGAAAACTACGGAGATGTCGGTCGCGGAGATCGGCGAAAAAACCGGTTACTCTAATGCTTCCACATTTACTGGCACATTCAGAAAATATTGGGGGATATCACCAAGCGAATACCGCAAGCACACTTTAGATTGAATATCGGCATGTAAGAAAGAAAGAAAGAAGAACCAGACGTATTTGTTCTAGAGTCAGGTTCTTCTTGTTAGGTTAACCGACACGAAAGCAGTTAGCAAAGGCCCCGGGAATCCCGGGGCCTTCCCCTCCACCACTCACTCATCAGTCGATCTTACTTATCTTTTCCCTACTTTGGGTTATTGCTTCTTGGGTCATTTTACGGTAACAGTCGCACTTGCCGTGCTGCTGTTGCCCGCTTTATCAGTCACCGTGTAGGTGATGGTGTAAACGCGGTCCTGCTTGCCGGAGCGCTCTGCGCGAAGCTCAAACGAGGTATCCAACATTCCGTAGGCCGCTCCCTGGATATCCGCCGCATTTTTCTTGTTTCCGTTGTTGTTGTTGTTGTTGTTGTTGTTGTCATCGTCAAAGTCATCAGGATCCTGACTGTCGTCTCCCTTACTGGATTCCGGGTCGCTGCTTACTATAGAGGTCAGCACAACCGATGCAACTCCGGAACCAACATCTTGAGGTGTTAAGGCGACTTCGATCGGAATCATTTTGTTGTTGGTTTTATCGATCATGGGTTTATCCACAACGACTTTCAGGGTCGGAGCTGCTTTGTCGATGTTTGTGACAATGGCAACGGCAGTGCCTGTGTTGCCAGCTGCATTAGTAAACTCAAACGTAAAGCTGCCGTTCTCTTCAAACGTATAGCTCGATGAACCGCCATTATTGGTGATTGTTACCGCCTCACTCGGCGTAATAGTAGCCACGACATCTTTGTTCGTCAACTCTGTGTTGCTGTAAGCAACGGTTGCAGTCAATGGTTTCTTCACAACAGGGACCGTTATAGTTAACGGATTCGAAACTCCGGCTCCGCCCACGTGCAGCCTATAGTCCCCTCCCTGTAATCCCTTTAAATTTATCGAATCGCTGTAGGATCCATTCACTTCACTCTTGGTGTAGCCTACGTACACAACTTGACCATCTGGGGACGTGAGCTTTAATCTGATCATCGATGTACTTGGTGTAGCTGCAATTGACCCATGCACCCTAATGATATCGGATTCTGCTTCGTATTCAGCTGATGCTGATTGAAGTGCCGTTTTTGCCGGTTCAGTTGTATAATTCAAGGCAAGTTTATATAGGTGTGAGTTTTTAGCATAATACAAATGATCCTCGCCATCCAAAGTCATCAAGCTTACATCGTTCACAATAGTTTTATGCTCTAAAGTATTGGAATCAATAACAGTTAATTGGCGTCCTACCGTGGTGTAGAAGAGACCATGCTCTCCCCAACGAATATGGAATGGTCTCCATGTGCTTCCTGCACTGCTATTTGCATACAATAATTTGCTTTTGACTACCTTTAATGAGTCTGCCGGATCTAATGCAAACACGGAAAATGTTGTTCCGCCGGTCACTGCCTCACCGAACGATGTTCCCCATAACAGTCCATCTGGACCGAATGAAAGATCCCCAATCATTTTGTGATGAGTCATTCCTTCAATTTGCGGGGAAAATTCTTTGATCTTTGTTGCATTAGCCACATCCCACATAAATATCTTTGCTTCAGTGGCGACGGGATCGATTCCTAGACCGCCCCATATCGTTGTACCGCCATACACAACATTATCCTTGTAGGCTAATCCTATGATACTTTGGTCTTGAACTACATTGCGATGCTCCGACCATGTATTGGCCTTTTCATCATAAACTGTTAGTGCGCCGCCCAATATACCATAGTCAGAGATAGTCCCTATAAAGAGCTTGTCATCCCCTGAATCGAAGGTGAATGGCCTGCTCTGACCATTACCGATATCATGAACAAGTGAAGGATTAACCCCTCGTTCATACGGTAAGGTTGGGTCGTACTTGTAAATGATCGCCCCACCATAAATTCCGAAATACATTACATTATTTAAAGTGCCCATGCCTTCAATTTGGCCGAATACTTTTTCTTGCTTGTCGTATTGTTCTGTCTCCGGATCGTACATGGTCAGACTGCTCTGAAAACCTCCCAAATATAGTCGGTGATCCGGTCCCATTTCTAAGCTTTGAATATTGATTCCTTGAGCATTCAACTCTGGGTGGGTCCGTGTTATCGAATGGTCCTCAGGATCATATAAAATATATTCCAATCCCTTGGTAACTAAGCCTAGCAAAGTCTTCCCGGTCTTCGGGCCCTCAGTCTGAACAATCCAATCATAAGCTACAACTGTAGATTCCGCGGATATAAATGCGCCAGGAATGACATTGACATCGTTAGTGTCCGAATTGTAGGTTGCTAAAACACCAGTAGTCGCATCCCGAAAATACAATAAATTGGGTTGTAGCGGGGAAGGCTTGGAAATCATTCCATCTGCTCTAAATTCCGCAGGATATGCCATTGAATAGAGAAGCTCTTCTGACTTTTCATCAAGAATATAGAGCGATGTCGCTCCGACACGGACAAACAGCTTGTCGTTGTAGATCCATACTTCAGCAACTGAGCCCGAGCCTCCTGTGCCCGGCAGCATAACTTCCGTTTTTTCGCCGGTTTGACGGTTAATTTTGAATAGGTGGGTTTCAATTCCTATACCTGCATAGATGTAATCCTGGGATGCACCGATACCTCTTACATAATCTTGCTCGGGATGCATTCTGCCTAAATCCTTGAAAGTGGCCTCGGCAATATTATATTCGAATACTTTAGCATTTTTCCAAGTGCCTCCATAAATAAAACCATCGGGAGTTGCTGCTAAATCAAAAATTTGCCGATCACCAGTTGGGTTGACCCCTAAGTTTTGGATTATTCTCTCTTTGGGCAAATACCGGTATAAAGCCCCATTATCTGGCCCGCCGAAGTATATGTTTCCATCAGAAGCCATAGTAAGGGCAACGATGTTCGAATTCCCTATCAAATCTTGAGAAAACTTGACGTTGCCGTTCTTCGCATCAAGCACATAAAAGGTAGCTGGTGAGCCATTAGTGGCAAAATACACCTCATCGTTACCCATCTGGGCTCCTACCGTAAAGGAAGCGAGTGTAGCTTCTCCCAAATCAACGGGATCCCCAACTGTAACAGGGAATTCGTATGGAAGACCTTCTACTACACGGATGTTATCCATATAAAAGGTGCTCAAAGTAGCTGTTCCGGAATATAACCAAATTTCCGCACTAGCCGCCTCTGAAGGAGCGATGCCCTCAACCGTCTGGTCGATCCAGCTATTCAGTGGGGATTGCAGGTTAGATCGTAAAGAGGTGCCTATTTTTGAGCCTGATGCGTTAAAAAAGTCTACAAGTATCGTTGCGGATCCGCTTACCAAGTAGGTCTGAGCGGACACAGAGTACCGTTTACCTGGTGTAACAGGGAACCTGTTGCTGATTAATCCCAATGACTTGCTGCCACCGTCAACCATTTTCAAGCTGTTGGTTCCTTCGTAGGCTTGTTCATTCGTTACTTGTATGGAATACTCGCTAGTTAATGGAGACCAATAATAGTTCCAACCCGGGATGTTCGACCCTGTTGCCGGTTCCTCAAAACCATAGTTTGGAGTCAGTGGGGGTGTTGGTACCACTAGTTTTGTGATGCTAAAATCATCGAAGTATCCAGTGAATGTGTTGGCAGAATGAGAGAGCATGAAAAAGATAGCATGAGTCGCTCCATCCGGGACATTAGTTTCGATAACCATCTCCAACCATTCATTTCTTGCCAGATCTTTATCAAGAATCTTGATTTTCTTATCACTGGTCGTCAACCGGTTGGCTTCCGTGATCGTTGCCGATTTGTAGAAACGGATAATCATCTCTACGCCTCCGGTGGCGCTTGTAGTGCTGAAGTTCTCAACAAGTACATTAGATTTCGCTTGAATCAATGATCCTGCCTCGACCGCGATTGCCGAGCTTTCTGGAGCCGTATTCTTGTTAATGGATACTAGCTTCATACTGTGAGAACCCGACTTATAAACTGAATCGCTTACAGACATACCTGTACTATTTCCGCTACTCCAGTACCTCCAACCCACTGGTCTTCCACCGGTACCAATTCCTTCCTCGAAGCCAGGATTGACGACCTCAAGCGGGATTCTATCATATTCAGAACCGACTGCACTTGCATTGTAAGGCAACACAGGCATCATCGTCATTACTAACATCATAATCAGTAGAATGGTAGCCGTTTTTGTTTTTCGATACATGTTATTTCACTCGCCTTCTTATACGATGCGGGTTCCGCACTCGTAATTAATGTTGTGCGTGTCATTCCTTGAATACTAAGAGTGCGTCTATGGATCTGCATCCTCCCTTTATGCATCATGGCCATATCTTGGCCATATCGTTGCTGCTTCCAATGATAACCTTATTTGAAAGCGCCGTCAAAAGAAATCTTCTAATCGTCTGCAAACGGTACCTGCATCTTCCATACCGGACCAAAACAGCTTTAATTCCCGTCTTATGCGAATCATATGCTCATTGCGAATATTCAAATCCGACAACAATTTAAAGGATGGAATCATGTTACTATACATATGGAAGCTGGACGGCCGGTTTATTTCTTCCTTGCCTGTCCATTCGGCCGCCTTTTTTAAGCTCGGTATGGATATCGTTTGTTTACGGATCATCAGCTGCGCTGAATACGACAGCATGAAATCTACCAATTTTTCAGAAGCTTCTTTCACTTTGGATCTTCGGCTAATAGCAAGACCGGTCATAAGAAGTAAAGTTTTGGGGTCATGAATCGCAGGCAGCGGCGCTATATCATAGGCAAGTCTAGCATCTCGGAATTTATTGATACTATAGTACGTAGACATGATCATAGACACTTTTCCTTGTAAGAATAACTCTTCTACATCGGAATCACTTTCAGAAAAGTAATGGGCATTAATCAGTTTACGGCATAATTGTATACCTTCCATAAATTTTTGCTTCGCCGATTGCTTTGAACCTTGAAGATTCCCGAATTGAAATCCGTTTTGCAGGAGGATGATCGGCCATCTATTGCTCGAGAGTAAATGATAATAGAAGCCGTATCTGTCCTCTTTTTTGCCCAACGTTTTGGCTGCCAACATTAGATCGTCCCATGTCCAACTGCTGTTGGGCTCAGCTAACCCGTGTTCGGCAAAATGGTCTTTGTTGTAGCACAGAACGACAGGAGAGAAGATGAAAGGCAGCGCGAGCAAATGATTGTCGGTTGTAAAAGCATTTGCTATAAAATCGTATATATCGGGATTAGGCTTGAGCTCCTCTAGAAGCTCCAGTCCGCGTCCCTCACGGAAAAAATCAAAATCAGCATGATTGATCATTACCACATCGAGCAAATCATTGTCGATATATTCGGTTACCGTTTCCAAATACGGGTCATATGGAATCAGAATCGACTGAACCTTAATGTGGGGATAATGGGTGTGAAATTCTGCAATGATCTCGTTTAACGCCGCTTCCATATCCATATTTTTATAACACCCAAGCTTTAAGGTGTACGTGACTGCGTTATGGGGATTACGTACTTTTGCTCCCACTTTCGGGAGTTTTTCTATTAACCCTTCTTCCAGAAGAACTTGCAAACCTTTGCGCACAGAGCTTTTACTGAGATTGAATGTTTCCCCTAGCTCTGCGTTTGAAGGCAGAAATTCACCGATCGTCAGTTTATTCGTCAAAATATGATTTCTTAACATCGATACCATCTCATCCATTCGTTTATGGTACGTGATACGGCTTGGTTTATTGGCTGTCATCATTAACATTCCCCTTAAATTCCATTTCGCTTATTCTAGCATATATACGATGATCAAAGACAACCAAGAGAAAGAGTATTGGGATCCAGTATGCAGCCTTACAGTATTAATAGGGGTTATCTAATGTGCGAAGACAAACAATAGAGGAAACGATCAAAAAGGGATTTTGCTGGAGTGAACCTTAGATTAGGCAGCACAAATACAAGGCAGTTTGAGGTATTGTTCAGGAGGAGAGACAGAGGCATTATAAAATCGGATGGGTTGAGCGATATGGGAATCCTAAACATCCATGCACGAATACAGCTGTATTTTGAAGGTTTATACAGCCCTAAGGTAGACACATAGATGTGGATGGGAGCGGGAACAGCAGCCGCATCGTTTAGAAACGAGGCTCCTGTCCCCGTAACGTAAGTAGGGGTATGGATTACCTTATTCAGAAACGAAGCAGCGTGCCAATTGCAGGCGAAGGGGTTAACAAGTATTGATCGAACGCTTCCTTGGCATGATCTACGGGGTAAATCCCGCTGATGAGAGATTTGACGCTGATCCGCTTTTCGGCCAAAAGACGGATGTACTCTCGTGTGTTCCTTCCTTCTGTCCAACGTACGAAACCGATTGGATAGTCCTGATTATGCAGCTCGTACTGAGGATCATAGCGGCCTGGACCGCCTGCTCTGGAGATGAGGACCTGGGCTTCCTTACCGAACATTGCTCCCCTCGAGAATTGTGCCGTAATATCCCCAACGATTACAATCTTCCCTCGATCCCGCAGCCAAGAGAACGAATCATTAATCAGCTTCTCTCCGTCGCCGCTTGCGCAGAGGATAACACTGTCAGCTCCATATCCGTCGGTTATAAGGGGCAGCATCTGCTCTAGCTCCTCTTGGGAGCTGTAGGAGTGCTTGACGCCGCATTGCTGGAGCCGCTTCGCACGTTCAGCATTCGTATCGAATGCAACAGGTATCAAAGAGGCTGCCGATGCGATCTGGGCGAGCAGGTTGCCGAGTATCCCCAGCCCTACAATCACCGCACTTTCACCGAAACGCAGATCTGCAACGCGAAGCGCATGTATCGCAATCGCTCCGAGACCGGCAAATGCAGCCTCTTGCGGATCGACATGGTCGGGAACGGGCGCCGTTAGGTTGGCCGGCACCGACATCAGCTCCGTATGACGGACATAAGGTGCTCCATAACAGGCAACACGCTGTCCTGGCAGCAGGTCTGTGACCCCTTCGCCAACCTGTTCAATGATTCCCACACCGCTATACCCTAAATCAATGGGTGTCTCCTTGGAGCGCCTCAAGGCAGTCAGCTCGGTTCCGGGACTGATCGCTGAATATTCAGTCCGGATCAGCACATGACCGGGCTTCGCGTTTGGTGCCGCTATATTACTCGGAACAATTATGCTTCCGTCTCTGGCTTGTACAGCTTTCATGATTTCAAGATCCTTTCTTTTTACCGGTTCATCTGTTTCCTGTATTCGCTCGGTGAGATTCCGTATTGCTTTTTGAACGTGCTGGTGAATGTAGAAGCGTTCAGATACCCTGTCTTTTCGCCAATTTCCGCAATAGATAGCTCTGGACGTTTCATCATCTCTTTGGCCTTAAGCAGTCTGACCTTGTTCAAGTACTCAACGAAATTGATTCCGAACGTCTTCTTGAAGTAGTTAGAGAAGTACTTCGGTGTTGTATGAAGCTTCTCCGCCATATGATCCAGATGAAGATAGTCCATGTAATGAGTCTCGATATATTGAGCAATGAAGGCTGGATCGAGCTTCCGCTTAGGATCCGGTTTGGATAGATCGGCGGAGATGGCGCGTACGATCCCGATCAGGGCATTGCGCATATCGACAGCCGCTGCTGTGGTTTCAATCTGTTTGTAGAAAGATTTCTCCAGAGTGAAGACTCGCTTGGCCTCCGAATCACTAAGATCCCAGTGCTTAAGCAGCTCGTACAGAATCGTGGTTGCAACTGAAGCCATCTGGAAGCGGTGAATGCCGCGCACCTCGTTATCTTGAATGATGCTGTCGATGATGCGCACGCATTCCTCTTCATTACCTATAATCAGGCACTGTGCTGCTTTTTCAATCTCGTCAAGCGGGGCATATACCTTCCAATTGGGGCGGATCAATGTGTAGTCAATAAGCGCATCATCTGAGTTCATATGACGGTACAAGAAGCACTCGTTGATCTCTTGGAATGCCTTGGGACAATGGAAAATCTCGGATGTATAAGCTCTGCTCGCGGCTGCCTCCGTTACTAACCCTTTCCACTCGGAACTCTTGGCCTGTCTAATTAACGTATGAAGCTGTTTGATTGCAAAGTCACGTTCAAATGGGCTTTCAAGACCGATCACCACAAGTTGATAGCCCAGTTCCATCCGAAAAACAAATGAATGCTCGAAGCGTTTGCTGAGCTCGGTCTCCAGGAAAGAGGCGGCTTCAGACAGGAGTGTGCCTGATTCCTGCGATGCACTGAATTTTTTATGGATTCGGAAAGCGGCGAAAATGAAGTATTTGGCTTGATAGAACGGTGCAAAATCCCTCTGGAACCGTTGTTCAAGGCCTCTTCCGCCGGATTCAGAGTGTATGGCGTTTAATAGTGCGGCTTTTCGCATCTCCTGCTGGAATATATCCATCTGATGCTTGAACGATTCATTCTCTTGCTGTATTTTCACTATGCCGGTCCTTATGTTCAGGAAGTCAGCCCCGTTATGATCGCGTCCTGCCACTAATTTGACGATGTTACGAATCGGCCTGTACAAGTACAGGCTGAGCAGGGCGGAGAGGATGACGGCACAGGCTATAGCCGAGAGCATGATTTGACGGTTAACATCTTTAACAGGCTTCTTGTTGGCGAATGGATAGGGTGTTTTGTTAATATACATAAAGCCGTTGTATTCCGATTTGTACAGATGATATTCATGATCCATCTTCTTCAATGAGGTCTCTGAATCGGTACCTGGGTTAAGCTCGTAGATTACGTCCAGCAGGTCCCACTTTTCCTCGGTATTCATAATGATATTGCGGTTCTGGTCCATGACAATCAGAGAAGATCCTTGCATCATGGCTTCTTGATTAACCTTTTGCAGCAGCTTATCCATTTTCAAAAAAACCAGCACATTAAGAGAAGAGATCTGAGTACTGCCCATAACAGGAATTAGCTTGCGTACACCGCCTGTGTTGGAAGTCGTGAATGACTGTGCTGAAAATATTCGGGAGGGATGCTTCGTTTCCGATAGTTTCTTCCAAAATTCAAGATTATAGGCCGAGTTAGCGTATGAGGAACGTAGCAGCTCCTCTAGTGATATGGTCCCGGAAGTAGTGATAGCCAAATCCGAGCCTTGATGAAAAATAACGACGTCCTCTACATAGTCCATTGAAGAAATGAGGGAGCGTATGTTCATATGGGTAAGATAAGCTTCATGCATATCTACCGTCCCGTCATTCCTCCAAGCGCTATAGGATAACATTTGAACGGAAAACAAAATATCATTAATATTTTTGAAACTGTCGTCAAAGAGACGAACCATGTTCTTAACAACCAGCTTGTTGTTCTCATTGACTTGTTGATAGATATCGGTAATGGAATTTCTATACACTAAGTAATTCGAAATGAACATGGTAACCGCCACTAATAGCAGGGCAAGAAAAATTTGTAGCAAACCTTTATTGACAGTAGCCCTGAATTTGGGCAGCATCGCCCCAACCCCCATCGAATGAGAAAGATGTCGTACCCTACCATTATTCGACATAAATAAATCTAACCCTTTTCCGAACCAAGCATAACTCCTTTGGCGAAATATTTCTGGGCGAAAGGATATATGACCAGCACTGGCACCATAGATATGAAAATAGTAGCATTCTTCATAGCTTGCGGGGTAATGGTAGATTTATCGATTATGCTGTTTTCCTGGGTTGAGCCAAACATCAGCATGTCACGAAGCACCACTTGCAGGGGGTACAACTTCGGATCATTCAAATAAATCATCGGGATAAAAAAGCTGTTCCAATGTCCAATGAAATAGAAGAGACCTATGGATGCAAGCGCTGGTTTCGAAAGTGGAATAATAATACTGCGCAAAATTCTGTATTCGGAAGCCCCGTCAATCAAAGCCGATTCTCGTAATGAAGATGACATGGATTCATAGAAACTCTTCAAAATAAGCAGTTCGATGGTCCAGATCGCGTTAGGAAGCACGATTGCCCAGATCGAATCGATCAGATGCAGCTTTTGTACAATTAAATATGTAGGGATAATACCTCCATTAAGGAACATGGTCAGAATGATGGCGACCATAAAAAATTTGCGTCCAAAAAAGCCTGGTCGGGACAACGGATACGCAGCTACTGCAGTCATCAATAAATTAACAGCTGTGCCTATGCTTGTATAGAGGAGAGTATTTCGATAGGCCCTTGGGATTCTGGGGTTTTCTATGATTTGTATATAAGCATCGAGATTAAAGCCTTTTGGCCAAAGAAACACCCTGTTTTGTACAATAGAAGCGGTATCGCTGAATGAGATTGCAATGATATAAATAACGGGGTAAACCGTCACAATTCCAACTAAGCTTAACAGTAAGATAAGAAAAACATCAAAAAAGGTGTATTTTTGCTGAAACGCCTTCGATTTTACCATAACCCTCTTCCACCTGCTTTCTTACTGATGGCATTAGTAAGGAGTAGCATGCACAAAGCGATAAGCGATTCAAATAAGCCTACTGCTGATGCATAGCTATAATTGGTCTCGAGTAATCCTTTGCGGTATACGTAGGTGGAGAATACATCAGCAACCTCGTATGTCATCGGATTATAGAGGAGAAGCACCTTCTCATAACCAACCCGGAACATGGAGCCAGATTTAATAATGAACATAATCAGGATTGTAGGCATGATGCACGGAATGGTGATACGTCGCATCATCTGAAAACGGTTAGCACCGTCTACTTTGGCTGCTTCGTACAGGCTGGGGTCAATTCCGGCTATAGCTGCCATATAAATAATAGCTTCAAAACCCATATGTTGCCATATATCAGAGGAAATATAGATGGTTCGGAACCATTCCGGCGAGACTAAGAAATAGAAGGGTTCAAATCCTAACCATTGCAGCAATTGATTCACAAGACCGTGTGTTGGCGAGAGGAAGTCTATGATCATGCTGCTGACAATAACGACAGACAAAAAGGTCGGTAAATAACTGAATGTTTGAATCGTTTTTTTGAATTTAACATTGCGGACTTCATTCAGTAAGACAGCGAAAGCGATCGGAAATGGAAACGACCATAACAGGGCGAACGAGCCTAGTAAGAATGTATTCCGGAATAGGAGCCAAAAATCATAGCTATCAAAGAAGCGTCGGAAATGCTCTAAACCAACCCACTCACTGCCTAGAATACCTTCATAAACGTTATAGTCCTTGAAGGCAATGATTAGCCCGTAGATAGGTCCGTACCGGAACAAAATATAGAAAATGATACAAGGGATGAATAAGATCAGCAATTGGCGATCGCGATATACATGCTGCAGAATGGCTTTGAAACGTGACCTGCGAACCATTTTATTGGGCCCGTTTGATATATGGGGTTGTGTAGTTTGCAATGGGCTTCCTCCTATCATAAGGACAGAGCACCCGAGACTAATTCGGCTCGGGTGCTTCTGGTCAAACCAATGAGCTTGGCAACTTACTTGGCTTCATCAAAGCGTTTTTGTGCAGCATTGTAGGCATCCACGATTTTCTGAGAACCGAGTTTATTAGCTGTTTGCTGCCATTCCGTCCATGTTGTATCGTTAGATTCTTTTTTCATTACATATTTCGTGGCGAACTCATTAGCTGCTTTGTCCAGAGATGACTTCAAGTCAGCTATGGTCTTCGTTTCTTCTTCCGTGAACTTCACAATTGGATCCGCCGGTTCATATTTCTTCGTTTTATTAATTTTATCTTGAGCTTCCTGCTCTTTTTCAGTAAAAGCGTAATACACACTGCGTTTGTCTGGACGTAGATACATGCCTTCCAGCCACATGCCGTATTTGGTCTCCAGTACTTTGATATCAACGAGCGGTACGTCTTTCAATTCAGGATAAACCAGTTTGTTGTTCTCCATTTTGAAGGTCACGCCCTCAACCCCCAAGGAGACTAATTGCGAGCCGGATGGACTGGTCAGGTAATCAAGGAGTTTCAAAGAAAGTTCCTTGTTCTTGTTATTCGTTACTACGATGCCAAAGTTGGAGATTTTCGGTAATGTCCGAATGTTGCCAGTAGGACCGACCGGGTTTGCGTAACGCAGGTTGTAATCAGGAGTTGTTGCTTTCACTTGGTTAGCGAACGAATCCAGTCTTCCAATCCAGTCAAATGTTACGAAGGATTTGTTATTCGTAGTCATCTTAGCCGTCCATGAAGCGTCTGTATCGGTTATAAATTCTGGATCCATCAAGCCTTCTTCATACATTTTCTTCATGAAGTCAAGCATGCTTTTATATTCAGTGGACGTGTATGCTGACTTCCAGGTCTTCGACTTCTCATCATAGAATATAGGGAAATCATTTCCGCCAATCCCCCACCCGTAAGCCCAATCTCTGAAAATGTTCTCCTTCGTTTTGGAAGCGTAAGGGTAGGATTGCGGGTAAGCGGCTTTCAGCTTCTTGAGTGCATCATAGAATTCATCTGTATTGGTCCATTCCTTGATACCGTGCTTGTCGAATATATCTTTACGGTATAGGAATCCGTGGTTCACGTCACGATTCAGACCAAAGATCGGCCATCCGTATAGATTGTTTTTCTCGTCTGACCAAGACTTCATTATCCAATTATTCTCGGGATTGTTAGCATAGAGTTTACTGAAGTTCGGAAGATCCTTAAGGTGAGCATTGATAGGGGTCAAGGCTCCTTGACCACCCATTTTATTGATTTCTGCAGACGTAAGGCCGTGCCAGATATCTGGAAGATTATTAGATGCTACGACAACTTTCAGCTTATCTTTGTAAGTTTGTGATGAGTACACCTGCATGTCCAGTTTAATACCCGTTCTTTTCTCAATTTCCTTTATGACCATCGAGTTGTTGAGATCCGGATGTTCGCTGACGAGCATCCAAGTCAATGTGGTTGGCTTATCGACGAGTGGTAGCTTCAGTCCGCCAGTATCCCCGTAGTTAACCGTTGAAACTTGTGATGTTGGCGATGGTGTGGTGCTCGGGTTCGTACTCGGGCTCGTGCCTGTCGTGCCGCCCCCGCAACCTGCGAGCATGGTTGCCGTAAGCGTAAGTGCAAGCGCAATTTTACTCTTTGTAGCCATTTGCTTGTTTCCTCCCTTTTTATCGATCACGACTAACGAGTCATTATCCTTGCCGATTGATGGATAACGCTCCTCCATATAGTAGGCCAGCTTTGAAAGAGGCGTAAATAAAGCGTTTTCATTTTCTTCATTAAATGAGGGCTGATTTGTGATTCGACTTAATAAACCTTATAATAGTGCGGTTGAACGTATGTAGAAATACCTAAAGACAGGAAAATCATAAACAAATGGCCCAATCTTAAGCTGTTGCCAACAGGTAACTTGTCGCAGGTCGAATAGGACAATTATCTCATAACCGTCAATGGTATATGCAACCTTTTCCAATAATTAACGTCTAACTTAGGGTCGACTATATAGAAGAGGATGGAGAGAATCTTGAAATTACGGAAGTGGATGATTGCTTTACCGTGGATGCTAGTAGCGATCCTGCTAACGGTTAATATCGTATCGCCCAATGCAGGGGCAAGTGTATCCTCGACAACGATGACGATATGGCTGCATGAGAATCAACAAGCCGCAACAGTAGATGGGCGACCTGTTCAATTGGACATGCCCGCTCTTGTAAAAGATGGAGACATCTACTACGTGCCGGTCAAGTTCCTATCGGAACAAATGGGCTTCGATTTGAAATGGAATAATAAGACGAATCGAGTGGAGATTGGAACATCCAAGTCCAAGATTGAGATTGATAGCGCCAAGCAAGCGATATATGTGAACGGGGCCTCATTCCCTTTCAAAAATTCCGCCAAACTGTTCGACGAACGGCTTATGGTAGCTGACACCTGGCTGAATGATTTCTTCGGTGCCAAGTATACATACAATAAGGCTGAGAAACGAATGGAAATTTTCTTTGTGAAACGGCCTCAGACGTTAACCAATGACGGTAACGCCAATTCCAAGCCAGTGGCTCGCTTTACTTTCGGGAAGCCGACTTATCGGATTGGGGAGCCTGTCAAATATGTGGATCTCAGCTATGATCCGGATGCGGAAGGGTTAACCTATGAGTGGACAGGCAAGGAGGAAGCCTTCTACAAGGCAGGCAGATTCCTGGTCACTTTGAAGGTGACGGACGGCAAGGGCAAGGTGAGCGATATGTACTCCCGCTATATCGAAGTGGAGAACCGCACCATGTTCACTACGGATCTGCAGAGGCAGCTATATACCGCACCTGTAGGTACGATTATCAAAGCGAACTGGCCTATGCTATACGCCCATTTCCTGGAAATTCCGGAATTGCCTAAGAAAGTGACGGAGGATCGCTCCCGCTCGATGCTGATGAGCGACGGTCCTGAGACCTTCACCGAGAAAGGTATCCTGTATCAGGATATTATTAATGGCAAAGGCAGGCTGTACGCGAGTCATATGAACGGCATGGACGAGAAGGTTCAGTTCGTCATTATGGCCACGAATCCAGGCACGAAGCCAGTGACAATTCATACTACCAATAAAGGGGAAGTATACCCTTCGATCTATGCTCATCTGATCGGTCATCAGTCCGCGGTCGAGTTCATGCTCAATGACAAGATGGATCAGAAGCTGACGATTCCGGCAGGCCAGACAAGAGCGTATGTCCAGATGCCGGAATTCCATCCCGGTCAGGGTATGAATGCGATCTACGATGTGGAGACAGACGGTCCGATTCAATTCTCATTCATGGCTATGGATGCGGTGATCGAGACACCTATCTCGCTGTATCCATTGTTGTATGCGCCGCTGCCGTTCGATGGGCATATCCGCGGAACGTTCCCGATTACGCAGAAAACATGGGATGTCGAGGGGAGCAGCTTCACCAAGGCTTCGCGTCTGGTGCTGGGAGACAATATCAGTGATCCCAACCAGGCGGGGTATGATGTATTCCGCAAAGAAAAAGTGTTCGAGGATGGCAACTACGGAGTCGTATACAACATTCATATGGATAAGCCGCGCAGGATGGCAGTGCTGCTGTTAGCGCGGGGAGGAGCCTTCAAGGGGCCGCTCAAATTCAACGGTGAGCTGGTGCTGGTGCCGCAATCCGGCGTTATCACCGCATTTGAGCAGATTCAAGTGTTGTATCGAACCGATGGTACGGAGCCTTCGCTGGATATTGAATACATCCCGCCTTCCGGATCCGCATTTCCGGTCGATCTGATCTTCTATCCGTTGGACGATATCAAGTAAATAAACGAAAAAACAGGCAGTCGGTATAATAACCGGCTGCCTTATTTTTTTTGATTATAGTCATTCGTAAGTTAATAAGCATGTACGGGTATACGACCCTTGTTTTGATGGCTTTATCACAGAACAACTACACAATGATCCAACTATTTATGGATTGCTCATTGTTATTAAGTTATATTTAGGCGTAAAAAATGACGGATGAGTTGCTTGAACATTTGTGTTAGCATTAACAATGGAAGAAATAGTTGAAACCCCTTCTAAAATCACAATTTTTAAAACGAACGATTCATACGATACGGATTTGGCTGGGTGTTTAGCAGAGCTTTGCAATATTAAAATCCCGTACAAGGAGTGAGTTCATCCATGCTCAAAGGAAGACTTGCCCTACTTCAAAAAATGAGTCTGACCTACAAGCAGCAATTGTTTGTCTATTCATTACTGTTCAGTATAGTGCCGGTACTTTTGGTAGGCCTTTTCTCGGCTAATATCTCCTCAGGCAAAATTCAAGAGGAAGTCAACTACAATCAGCAGATGACATTGCAGCAGCTAAAGTATCAGGTGGATACGTTTCTATACAACATTGAACGTACCTCCCTACAAATTGTAGGGGATGTTACAATCGAGAAATCGCTGAGGATCGGTATTTCCATGGATGATAGTGATGCTCTGAATACGTTGTTGGATATGCTAGAAAGGATTAAAAGTTACCGGAGTTATGCGGATATTAAGTTTGATATGTCACTCATTTACAATAAATACGGTTACCTCTATTCTAACAATTACGGTGTTATGAGCGTCAAGGATTTCCCATTTTATCAACTGCTTCAGACAGAAAAGCCTCTGGCATCCAGCGCCCTCGTTATTCCGCCGAACGTCTACCGGAACCAGAAGGAACTTCTATTAATCCGATCCATTCAGAGTAGTGCAGCTCCACCGGAAGGTCTCTTGGTGATGGAGGTCGATGCCCAAAGGTTTTATGAGTTCTTTCAGTCTTTGGAAATAGGCAACAACAGCAGGGTCGTAATCGTCGACAACGAAGGCAGAGTGGCTATGAGTCAGAACGAACCGGAAATTGGGTCGCGTGTCGATTCTTTATCCCCCCTTTTTCAAATATGGCAAGACCCGCAACCTTACCCGATTCAAATATCTATCGATGGATCTGATTACAAGGTATCCGCACAAAAATCATCCTTCAACCAATGGACGTATATCGCTATGACGCCGCAAAAGGTGCTGACTCAAAAGTCAGATTCAATCAACCATCTGACTTGGGTAGTGGTCATAGTGTTGGTAGGGATGTGGACTTTGCTCTCCTTCATTGTTTCCTACAGGATGTATCTTCCGCTTCAACGAATGTCGTTAAAGCTTCCAAAGCGAGAGGGTGACGTCCTGCAGGCGATCGATACATACATAGATGATTCTACAGAGACGACCCGTAATTTGACTACTCAAATCATTAACCAGAGATCGGACGTACGGGATCACATTCTTCTGCAGCTGTTGCGAGGGGAAATTTCAGAATTTGAATTTCTTGAAAAATCTAAGAGATGCGAGTTTCTATTGCAGGGTCAATTGTATTATGTCGGTCTTGCCGAGATAGACCAGTACCTGGACTTCAAACAGAAGTTTATTGGAAGCGACCGATCTTTGATGATGTATGCATTATCCAAACTAATTGAGGAAATTAGCGAGGAGTTTTATCCGTGTGCTGCGGTTAGCCCCAATCCTGGCCAGATTGCTTTCATTCTGGGGGTGGATGAAGCGAGCGATGACATGGACCGCCGCATAATTGGACTGGGCGATGCAATTCGCAGCAAGGTATCACAGTACTTTCAATTCTCGCTTACCGTGGCTGTCAGTGGGGCGTTTCGGCATCTGAACAGCATAAGTGACGGCTATGATCAGGCATTGGAGCTTCTCCAGTTGCGCTTTTGGCTAGGAGATAACCGAACGATCTCTCGAGCAGAAATGAATAATTTGGGAACGGTTCAACAAACGAGCAAAAATTTGGTGAAATGGCAAAAAGCGATCGTGAAAAGCATCGCTGAAGGGGATCTTGTAAAGGCAGAGGAGCAGGTGGTCCTAATGTTCAGTTCCATGCCGCAGACGGAAGCAAATTCACAGCAAGTCGTCGGTTTTCTTTCCCATCTTATCGGAGAAGTGGACGGCATGATGGAAGAGATGGGTTATGAATTACCTCGTTTGTTCGAGGCTAACCTCTATAAAGGAATGTACTTAACTGAAACGATGACCGAGCTAAGGGACTGGTTCCAGAACGAATTTTTTCCGGAATTACACAGACATCTTGGCCAATTAAACGGTTCACAAAAAAAGCGACTGGTCCAACAAGTCATCGCCTACATTCATGATCGTTACGAGACGGACTTGTCATTACAACAGGTCGCTGATCATTTTGGGCTGCCGGCTTACCAGTTAAGCCGCTATTTCAAGGAGGAAGCAGAGATCAGCTATATCGATTATGTTATGCGGTTCCGTATTAACAAGGCCAAGGAGTGGCTTACACATTCGGAAATGTCGATCAAGGAAATCACGGAAAGGTTGCGTTATGCCACTACCCAAAACTTCACTCGTGTCTTTAAACAAATAACGGGGGTTCCTCCCGGAAAGTACCGAAGTAAATTGCGTCAAAGCAACGAATAATAGTAGCTTGATTTCCCTGGATGAAGGCGTTTACCAGGGCTTTTTTCTTTTTGTATCCTGGTTAGCATTTGTGTTTCCTGTTTCTCTCAGCAGCACTACAATTGAGACTTTTACTTTCATTCCGGGGTTTATATAGTGAATGCAATACTTAAGAAAGGAGGAGAAAATGAATGGGTTTGAATACCATGCGTAGAAAAGCTTGGCAAAGCCGCTATATGTACTTGTTCGTACTGCCAGGATTGCTCTATTTTATCGTTTATAAGTATGTTCCCCTACTAGGGTCGGTCATTGCGTTTCAAGATTTCAGCCCCTTTAAGGGGTTCCTTCACAGTCCTTGGATAGGTTTCAAACATTTCCGAACGATCTTCGAAGATACAGAAGTCATGCGGGTACTTTACAATACGCTTACGCTTTCGTTTCTGCAAATTGCATTCGCCTTTCCCGTTCCAATATTGCTGGCCTTGATGCTAAACGAAGTTCGCAACGAGCTGTATAAAAAAATTATCCAGTCGATTGTCTATCTCCCGCACTTTTTATCGTGGGTTGTGGTGGTGGGGATCGCAACCCTGGTATTACGCAGTGACGGGTTAATCAACAATGTCCTGTATGACTGGTTCGGCATGGAGTCGTTTCCATTCCTGCAACAACCGGTTCTTTTCAAGCCCCTGCTTGTATTAGAGGTAATTTGGAAAGAGGCGGGTTGGGGAACGATTATTTTTTTGGCTGCTTTGTCGGGCGTTAATCCGGAATTGTATGAAGCTTCTGTGGTTGACGGAGCCAACCGTATGCGGCGTATATGGCATATTACGCTTCCGGCTATCCGCAGCACCATTGTGATTTTGCTTATCCTTCGGTTGGGCCATGTGCTGGACAGCGGGTTCGAACAGGTGTTCCTTATGCTCAACCCGTTTGTTAATGATGTTGGCAATGTGTTGGATACTTATGTCTATTATAAGGGGATTCAGCAATCGGACTTCAGCTTTGCCACCGCTGTAGGCTTATTCAAATCATTCGTCGGGCTTGTGCTTGTGATTAGTGCGAATTTTCTGGCCAAGCATTTCGGGGAAGAAGGGATTTACTAGTGACTAGAGGTGAAGCGTAGATGCTGCTCAAACCAAGGATAAAAACAAGCTTTATCAAGAAAGGGAACGATCTTTTCTCCCGCCAATCTTTCGGGGACCGGATTCTGGATGGCCTCAATGTTGTGCTGCTGCTAGTTGTTGCGGCGGCAATGTTTTTACCGTTTCTATATATTTTCTCGGTTTCGTTCTCATCAATGGCAAGCTATTTGCAGAGCAATATTATGTTGTGGCCGAAGGAATGGTCAACGGGTGCCTATCGTTACATTTTGTCCAACGACCGATTTATCCGCTCCATTATCGTAACCGTATTCATTACCTTGGTTGGCACTCTGTGCAATCTAGTGATTACGGCAACGATGGCTTATGGGGTCTCGCGACCATTTTATGGTCAACGTACTGTTATGTTTCTGGTGTTGTTCGCGATGCTGTTCAGTGCTGGTATTATTCCGACATATTTGGTCGTACAGTCAACCGGCTTGTTAGATACAATTTGGGCGCTTATTATTCCCGTATTGATCAGCCCGTGGAATCTCATCGTGTTTCGTCAGTTTTTCAAAAGCATTCCAAGCGAGCTTCGTGAAGCGGCTTTGATCGACGGTGCAGGTGAGTTTTCCATTTTCCGAATAATAATTTTACCGCTATCAAAACCGGCACTTGCTACGTTTGGGTTGTTCTATGCAGTTGCCCATTGGAACTCCTATTTCACGGGAATTCTTTACTTGAACGATTCGTCCAAATGGCCTATTCAAGTACTGCTCAGGCAAATTGTCGTTGTGAACGACATGACTTCCATACAGACCCAGCAGATTTTGGAGCAGGTGCCCCCTTCGGAAACGGTACAAATGGCGGCGATCCTACTAGCCACATTACCGATCTTAATCGTATATCCGTTTCTGCAGAAGCATTTTGCTAAAGGTATGATGGTAGGATCTGTAAAAGGTTAGTTATTACCCAGTCAAATAAAATATCCATTCGGAGGTTCGAATATGAAATTGAAACGTACAACATTCATGCTTGCTACGTGCTTGGTGATTCTGGGAATAGCCGCTTGTACAAAGGGAAGTGAATCTGGAGAATCGGGAGAGCAAGGATCGCCAATCTCCCCCAGCAGTTCAGACAAAATGTATGAAATCAGCTTCATGAACCATGCTTATACCATTTTTCCGCCGGCTCAAGGTGCAGCGGTTGATGCGATCAAGGAAAAATTCAACGCACACATCAAATCACAGTTTATCCTTGCGGCCGACTTCAAAGATAAGCTGAACGTCGTCATGGCTTCCGGCAACATGCCCGATGTCGTGGTTATAGCAGGCCCGATGGACTCGAACTATTACAAATGGGCCAGGCAAGGAGCGTTCCTTCAGACCGATGAATACCTGAACAAGTATGAGACTTTTAAGGCGGTTCCGGCATCGGTTTACAACCAGGTTAAAGTGGACGGCAAAGTTTACGGCATTCCAACTTACAGATCGACCTACACCAACAGTGGGTTGATTCGCCAAGATTGGTTGGATAAGCTCGGCTTGAAGATGCCGACCAATTACGAGGAACTAAAGCAGGTGGCAATAGCTTTCACGAAGGACGACCCGGATGGCAATGGTCAGAAAGACACGTACGGTTTTGCGCTTAGCCAGAATATTGAACCCGATTTCAGTATGGGGGCGTATTGGTCCAGAGGCTGGTATCATAAGAACAAAAACGGACAATACATTCCCGGAGTAATCGGACCCGGCCGCAAGGAAATCATCCAAACCCTTAGCGAGGCTTATGCCCAGGGTGCCGTAACGAAAGATTTCGCCGCACTGAACTGGCCCCAGACAAATAAGGAGTTTTATTCCGGTAAGGCGGGTATCTTCATCGGCATCCCTGCTGGGATGGTGGAGGATTATTATCTTGGATTATTGAAAGTAAATCCGAATGCTAAGCTGGTACCGATTCCTTACTTCAAATCGCCGGATGGACAGCAGGGTGGGCTGCTTGAAAGAGGATATTATGGGGTAGCCGCCTTATCGTCAAAACTGAAGAATGACCCGGGTAAGGTGGCGAAAATACTCGAGATTTTGGACTATGGCCGCAAGTTCATCCCAGTAAACGAGCGGAACCCGCAGAACAAACAATTCGACTGGCTGATGGGCCATGAAGGTATCGGATACGACATGGTGAATGGCCTAGCGGTATTGAAGCCGAATTCCGAAGCGGTGACTCCGGTCCAATACATGTTGCAAAGGCATGAATCGTGGAGACCGTGGGCCCCAAGTAACGAGGCGAATCAATATTCCAAAACGACGTATAAAACGCCGGAAATGCAGAAGATGATCGCTAGCATTGAGGAAATGGAGAAAAAGTACAATAAGGAACCTTACGATGATCCGAGTTATTCCGTGTTTTCTGAAACGGATGCGCAAAAGGGAGGGGAGCTAAGTAAATATATAATCGGCGAGCAGACAAAGATGATTGTTGGACAGCGTCCAATTGCGGATTGGGATAAGGTTGTGCAGGAATGGATGGACCGCGGTGGTGCTCAAGTCATTCAAGAAACGAACGACGCTATTAAAGCACTTAAATAACTTTTAAAAAAGAGAGTGAGCCTATGAAAATCTATGTTAGCGTAGACATGGAAGGAATTGCTGGAATCATTTCGAAATCACAAATATTTAAAAACGAATTGCATTATGAAGAGTCAAGAAGGCTTTTGACTAACGAGGTAAATGCTGTCGTAGAAGGGTTACTGCAAGAAGGAGTAGATGAAATTATCGTAAAGGATGCGCATAGCACAGGCTTTAACTTTCTACTTGAGGAGTTGCATCCGGGTGCGACGTATTGCATTGGTGGAACAAACATAGCCGAACGCTTCCCTGGATTAGATGCGTCCTTCGATGGAGCTATGCTGGTTGGTTATCATGGCATGGCTGGAACGTATCGAGCAATTCTGGATCATACCTACTCGATTAAGAGCTTTACTGAAATTAACCTGAATGGACAACCGATCGGTGAAATCGTAATTGATAGTCTGCTCTTTGGGCTAAGGGATGTACCTGTGCTGTTGGTCACGGGGGACGATACGACCTGTGTAGAAGCTGATCGTGAGCTTGGACCGGACGTCCAGACGTACACGACGAAAATAGCAACTGGACGCCACAGCGGTTTAATCAAGCCCCCGCGCAAGGTGAACGAAGAGATCAAGGTCGCGATTAAAGCCGCCCTAGCGAAAAAGGAGGTATGCAAGCCTTATAAGAAGCAAGGTCCTTACGAATTGGTCGCGCATTATTTATCTACTGATTTGGCGGATGCCCGCTATTGCGATGGCAAGGAAACCATCCGACTTGACGGTCTGCGGATTTTGTTCAAGGATAATGATTTGGTCAGACTATTCAACAGAGCATTGTAACCACTCTTGCATTCCTTTGCTCAAGCTTGTGTTTCTGTATTCACAACCCAGCAGAATTACACCACAACAACAACAACAAGAACAGCAGGGAGTTGGCACTTGGCCAACTCCCTGCTGTTCTTGCTGAGTAATATTTTTCAGTCTAAGCGTTCGTAACAACCTTGTCGATCAAGCCATATTCTACAGCTTCTTGTGCGCTCATGAAGTAGTCGCGATCGGTGTCCTTGTCAATCCGCTCAATCGGTTGACCGCTGCGCTCGGCCAGAATTCCGTTCAGCTTGTCACGCAGCTTGAGGATCCGCTTGGCGCGAATCTCGATATCGCTCGCCTGACCTTCTGCACCGCCAAGAGGCTGATGGATCATGACTTCGCTATTAGGCAGCGCGTAACGCTTGCCTTTGGCGCCTGCCGCGAGCAAGAATGCGCCCATGGACGCAGCCATACCTACACAGATCGTCGACACATCAGGTTTAATAAACTGCATCGTATCATAGATAGCCATGCCTGCCGTAATCGAACCGCCCGGGCTGTTGATGTATAAGGAAATATCTTTATCCTGATCCTGGGCGGACAAGAATAACAATTGTGCAATAATGGCGTTTGCTACTGCATCATTGACAGGTGTGCCCAAAAAAACAATACGGTCTTTCAGTAAGCGGGAGTAAATATCATAAGCACGTTCTCCCCGTCCATCTTGTTCGACAACCATTGGAATATAGCTCACGGCAAAGCCTCCTTTATGGAACAAGTATGCTCCAAAATGAATTGGTATTAAACCCATCATACTGAAAAAAACATCAAAGGTCAAGGAAGGTCAAACGAAGTGAAAATAAAAACGTCTCCGAGCAATCGGGACGTTATGGTGTGCATGCTATTGATGTTGATAATAATGAAATAACAAGAGAGTTAATGGCGCGCTCGCGAGGAATTGAACCTCGATCTCAGGCTCCGGAGGCCTACGTCATATCCTTTGGACCACGAGCGCACGATATCAAGTTAAGGCTGACATTTACCTTAAGGACAAGAGCTACTTAATCATAGGCAGCAAAAATTATTATAGTGGATAATAGCTGAAAAATCAAGAGTGCGACAATATGTGTCATAATAGGGCCCCGTACGGCTTGCAATTGCAAATAAGGAGCATTATAATAAAAATATAAGCGGGACACAAATTGCTTTGTAGGGACTTAATACGTCCCACTCGCTATTTGCTCCATGCAAGTCTTTCAACCAGGAGTGAAGGCCGCCATGAGGCATATTCTTGATATTCAGAAACAGCTGGTGCCTGACTTGACGGATGTATTGAAGAAGCGTTACTCCATTTTACACCATATTCACATTTCCGGCTCGATCGGACGCCGCACATTAGCAGCTAATCTTAATTTAACGGAGCGGGTGCTGCGCGCTGAGGTAGATTTTCTCAGGGAGCAAGGATTACTGGATGCAGAATCGTCTGGTATGAAGCTAACCGAGAGCGGGAGCCGCTTGTTGGAAGATATGGAGCTGCTTATCAAAGATCTCTTCGGCCTGTCTGACTTGGAGGAACAGTTGAAGCAACGATTCGGGTTGAATCAAGTCGTTGTAGTTCCCGGTGACTGGGACCATTCGGTCTTCACCAAGAAGGAGCTGGGGCGCGCAGGTGCTGCAGCGCTTCGCAAGTATGCTACTAAGGACGACGTTATTGCTGTAACTGGTGGGTCGACGCTTGCAGAAATTGCAGGGTTCCTGGCGCTATCGCCCACACTCAAGGGCAGCTTGTTCGTTCCGGCACGCGGTGGCCTAGGTGAAAGCGTTGAGCTTCAAGCGAATACGATCGCCTCTACGATGGCGAAGAAGACAGGCGGTCAATATCGGCTGCTGCATGTCCCTGATCATCTGGGCGAAGAAACCTATCAGTCTCTGATGCAAGATACGAATATTCAAGAGTTGGTTAATGTTATTAGAGGCTCCCGTATTGTCGTACATGGAATCGGAGATGCTATTTTAATGGCCAAACGCCGCAAGGTAGATCCTCATACTATTGAGAGTCTAAAGACGGAAGGCGCGCTGGCAGAGGCATTCGGGTATTATTTTGACCGCCAAGGGAAGGTTGTTCATAGAATGCCTACGGTCGGATTGCGGCTGGAAGACATTCAGAACACGGAAGTCGTTATCGGGGTGGCAGGCGGCCGCAGTAAGGCTGAAGCGATTGATGCCGTCATGCATTATGGGCACAATGATGTGCTTGTAACTGATGAGGCTGCTGCTCAAGAAATTCTTAAGCTGTAACAGGTGAACCTAGTACTGTGTTGTCACGACTCCCTCACACGGACGTCTTGAAATAGATTACAATCCCATTTTCCTAGGAGGAAACCCACATGGTAAAGTTAGGTATTAACGGATTTGGCCGGATCGGCCGTAATGTATTTCGCGCATCGTTGAACAACCCGAATGTTGAGATTGTAGCAGTTAACGATCTTACAGATGTGAACACTTTGGCTCACTTGCTGAAGTATGACACGACTCATGGACGTCTTGACGCAACTGTTGAAGCAGGCGAAGGCTGCCTGATCGTTAACGGCAGAGAAGTGAAGATCTTCGCTGAGCGTGACCCTGGCAACTTGCCATGGGGAGAATACGGCGTAGAGATCGTAGTAGAATCCACAGGGATTTTTACAGCCAAAGAGAAGGCAGAAGCTCACTTGAAGGGCGGCGCCAAGAAGGTCATCATCTCCGCTCCAGCGACTAACGAAGATATCACTATCGTAATGGGCGTTAACGAAGACAAATACGACCCAGCCGCTCACACTGTAATCTCCAACGCTTCCTGTACAACCAACTGTCTGGCGCCTTTTGCCAAAGTATTGAACGACAAGTTCGGAATCGTCAAAGGGATGATGACTACAGTTCACTCTTACACGAACGATCAAAGCGTTCTTGACTTGCCGCACAAGGATCTTCGCCGTGCACGCGCAGCAGCTGAGAACATCATTCCTTCATCCACAGGCGCAGCCAAAGCCGTATCCTTGGTATTGCCTGAGCTGAAAGGGAAATTGAACGGTATGGCTTTCCGCGTACCTACTCCGAACGTATCCGTAACCGATCTGGTTGCAGTACTGAATGTGAATGTGTCGGTAGAAGACGTCAATGCTGCATTGAGAGAAGCTGCTAACGGGCCGCTCAAAGGCATTATGAACTTCACGGATGAGCCGCTTGTATCGAGCGATTTCAATGGCGATCCAGCTTCCTCCACAATTGATTCGTTGTCCACAATGGTAGTTGGCGACAACATGGTGAAGGTTGTGTCCTGGTACGATAACGAGTGGGGCTACTCCAACCGTGTGCTTGACCTGGCTTCTTATATTGCAAGCAAAGGGCTGTAAGCTCATAATAGATTAAAGCGGAGGAGAAGCGATTCTCCTCTTAAGTATTTCGCCAGAAATGCACTTCGCAAGCATGCGCTTAAGTATTTCGTCATATCGAACAGGAGGGTCCCGATGAATAAGAAAAGTGTTCGCAACGCAGAGGTAGCCGGCAAGAAAGTGTTCGTACGCGTAGATTTCAACGTTCCGCTAGAGAATGGCGCTATTACAGATGATACTCGAATGCGTGAGACGCTGCCGACCATTACTTACTTAATAGAGCAAGGCGCCAAGGTTATCCTGGCCAGTCATTTAGGTCGTCCTAAGGGACAAGTTGTTGAAGAGCTTCGTCTGACACCAGTAGCGGCGCGTCTATCAGAGCTGCTTGGCATGCCGGTGGTCAGTGCAACGGAATCTATCGGTGAAGCGGTTCAAGCTCAAGTCGATTCCCTGCCTGCGGGCGGCGTCCTGTTGCTGGAGAATGTTCGATTCCATGCAGGAGAAGAAAAGAATGATGCTGAGCTGGCGAAAGCTTTTGCAACACTTGCCGATTTGTATGTGAATGATGCTTTTGGCGCGGCGCATCGCGCACATGCTTCAACAGAAGGCATCGCACATCATTTGCCGGCAGTTTCCGGCTTGTTGATGGAAAAAGAGCTGGATGTGCTGGGTAAAGCGCTTCGCAACCCGGATCGGCCTTTCACAGCGATTGTCGGCGGCTCCAAGGTGAAGGATAAAATTGGTGTTATCGAGAACTTACTTAACATAGCGGATAATATTCTGATTGGCGGCGGATTGTCTTACACCTTCTTGAAGGCACAAGGCTATGAAATCGGCAAATCCCTTGTAGATAACGAGAAGCTTGATCTCGCGCTTGAATTCCTGCGCAAAGCTAAGGACAAAGGGGTTAACTTCTTAATCCCGGTTGATATCGTCATCGGAGACGATTTCAGCGCCAAAGCCAACTCAAGAATTGTGCCTATCAATGAAATTCCTGCAGATTGGGAAGGGTTCGATATCGGACCTAAGACTCGTGAAATTTATGCAGATGTAATTGCCAACTCCAAGCTTATCGTCTGGAACGGACCGGTTGGAGTGTTCGAGTTGGAGCCTTATTCAGCCGGAACGCGCGCAGTTGCTGAAGCATGTGCCAAGACACAAGGTTACACCATTATCGGGGGCGGCGATTCTGCAGCAGCAGCTGAGAAATTCCACCTCGCGAATCAGATGGACCATATCTCAACGGGCGGCGGAGCCTCGCTTGAGTTCATGGAAGGCAAAGCATTACCAGGCGTAGTAGCCCTTAACGATAAATAATTTGTACGAAAGGGGATTTCACTCCCATGAGAAAGCCGATTATTGCAGGTAACTGGAAAATGTTCAAAACCGTAAACGAAGCTCTCGCTTTCGTAGATGCGGTGAAAGGTTCTGCTGAGGTAGACGGAGTAGAGAGTGTCATCTGTGCACCCTACATTGCCTTACCGGCATTGGTTCAAGCTGTTCAAGGTACTTCCTTGAAGGTTGGCGCACAGAACATGCACTGGGAAGACAATGGAGCTTACACAGGCGAGATTAGCGGAGCCATGCTGAAGGATCTTGGCGTGGACTACGTAATCATCGGCCACTCGGAGCGCAGAGCGTACTTCGCGGACACGGATGAGACCGTGAACCGTAAGGTGTTGGCCGCGTTCAAGCACGGCCTGACGCCGATTGTGTGCGTCGGAGAGAGCTTGGAGGAACGAGAAGCGAGCAAGACCAAGGATGTGTGCCGCTTCCAGACCGAAGCGGCACTTGCGGGGTTGACCGCGGCTCAGGCCGCGCAGGTTGTAGTGGCGTACGAGCCCATCTGGGCGATCGGTACGGGCAAGACGTCGACCGCGGATGACGCTAACGAAGTGATCGGCTACATCCGCGAGCGCATTGCCGCCCAGCATGGCGCGGAAGCGGCAGCCGCTGTGCGTATTCAGTACGGCGGAAGCGTGAAGCCGAACAATGTGCGTGAATTCATGGCACAGTCGGATATCGATGGTGCCTTGGTGGGCGGAGCGAGCCTTGAGCCTGCATCGTTCATCCAACTCGTCGAGGGGGCGCGCTAAGATGACGGCAGCTAACAGCAGCGTGAGACCGAAACCGGTCGCGCTGATTATTCTGGATGGCTTCGGACTTCGCGGAGAAGTGCACGGCAATGCCGTGGCCCAAGCGAGCAAGCCTAATTATGATCGCTACATGGCGACCTATCCGAATACGACGCTAACCGCTTGCGGAGAAGCAGTCGGGTTACCGGAAGGACAGATGGGCAATTCTGAGGTAGGTCATTTGAACATCGGAGCAGGCCGGATCGTATATCAAGACTTAACCCGGATTACCAAGTCGATTCGCGACAAAGATTTCTTCGACAATGAAACATTGCTTGGTGCAATTGAGTATGTCAAGAAAAGCGGCAGGAAGCTGCACCTGTACGGGTTATTATCGGATGGCGGCGTGCACAGTCATATTGAACATCTGCTGGCCTTACTTGATCTCGCCAAAGCTCATGGGCTAACCGAAGTGTATATTCATGCTTTCCTGGACGGCCGTGATGTGTCGCCTGACAGTGCTGTAGGTTATATTGAGCGTGTGCAGCGCCATATCGAGAGCATTGGAGTCGGTCAATTCGCTACGGTGCAAGGCCGTTACTATGCGATGGATCGCGACAAACGTTGGGAACGGACAGAGAAATCTTACCGGGCTATGGTGTACGGTGACGCTCCTGCTTATACAGATCCGATTCAGGCTGTACGCGAATCTTATGACAAATCCATCTTTGATGAATTCGTCATGCCGACTGTAATCGTTGGAGCAGATGAGAAACCAGTGGGGTTAGTGGAAACGGCTGACGCGGTTGTATTCTTCAACTTCCGTCCTGACCGCGCCATCCAATTATCGCAAGTGTTCACGAACGATGATTTCCGCGGGTTCGATCGTGGAGAGAATCATCCGATTGGGCTGTATTTCGTATGCTTGACGATGTTCAGTGAATCGGTTGGAGGATTCGTCGCTTACAAACCGAAGAGTATGGACAACACGCTTGGTGAGGTGCTTGTACAGAATGGGCTGCGGCAATTACGTGCGGCCGAAACCGAGAAATACCCGCATGTAACCTTCTTCTTCAGCGGGGGCCGCGATGTGGAGCTCCCTGGGGAAACTCGGTTATTGATTAGCTCGCCGAAGGTAGCGACTTATGATCTGAAGCCGGAGATGAGCGCTTATGAGCTGGCTGAGGCTGTCGTAGGAGAGATTGATAAAGGAATCCATGACGTTATTGTTCTGAACTTTGCCAATCCTGACATGGTCGGACATTCCGGCATGCTGGAGCCTACGATCCGAGCAGTCGAAGCGACGGATGCTTGTCTCGGACGAGTTGTGGAAGCGATTCTGGCTCAAGGTGGAGTTGCGCTAATCACAGCCGATCACGGCAATGCAGATCTGGTTGTCGATGACAACGAGCGTCCATTCACAGCACATACGACGAACCCGGTTCCTTTTATTGTGACCACGAATTCTGTTACATTAAGAGAGGGCGGAATTCTAGCGGATATCGCACCAACTATGTTACAATTACTCGAGTTGAAGCAACCGGTAGAAATGACCGGCACATCCATCATATCTTCCGTACAACCAATCATATAAATAAGGAGTGTTACCTGATCATGACGATTATTTCTGATGTTTACGCACGCGAAGTATTAGATTCCCGCGGTAATCCGACTGTTGAAGTAGAAGTATACCTGGAGTCCGGCGGCAAAGGCCGCGCAATCGTTCCATCCGGTGCCTCTACGGGTGCTTATGAAGCTGTTGAGCTTCGCGATGGCGACAAAAGCCGTTATTTGGGTAAAGGCGTACTGAAAGCAGTAGAGAACGTGAACGAAATTATTGCTCCTGAAGTGATTGGCCTGGATGCTCTGGATCAAGTTGGAATCGACAACAAAATGATTCAATTGGACGGTACTCCGAACAAAGCCAAGCTTGGCGCAAACGCGATTCTTGCTGTATCCATGGCGGTTGCTCGCGCAGCAGCGGATGCACTCGATCTTCCTCTGTATACTTACCTTGGCGGATTCAACGCGAAGCAGCTTCCAGTTCCAATGATGAATATTATCAACGGTGGGGCGCATGCGGATAACAACGTTGACGTTCAAGAATTCATGGTGCTACCGGTTGGCGCTGCTACATTCGCAGAAGCGCTTCGCATCGGCACAGAAATTTTCCATAATCTGAAAGCAGTTCTTAAAGATAAAGGCTTGAACACAGCTGTCGGCGACGAAGGCGGTTTCGCTCCTAACCTGGGTTCTAACGAAGAAGCAATCACTACCATCATTACAGCGATCGAGCGCGCAGGTTACAAGCCGGGCGTTGATGTATTCCTGGGTATGGACGTGGCTTCCACAGAGTTCTACAAAGACGGTAAGTACCACTTGGAAGGCGAGGGCAAATCCCTTACTTCTGCTGAGTTCGTAGACTTCCTTGCGGATTGGGCTAACAAATACCCGATCATCTCTATCGAAGACGGCTGTGCCGAGGATGACTGGGAAGGTTGGAAGCTGCTTACTGAGAAGCTTGGCAGCAAAGTCCAACTAGTCGGCGATGATCTGTTCGTTACAAACACAGAGCGTTTGGGTAAAGGAATCGTAGATGGCATTGGTAACTCAATCCTCGTGAAAGTGAACCAAATCGGTACACTGACTGAGACGTTCGATGCAATCGAAATGGCTAAGCGCGCTGGTTACACGGCTGTTATCTCCCACCGTTCCGGTGAGAGCGAAGACAGCACGATTGCTGATATCGCGGTTGCTACTAACGCAGGTCAGATCAAAACAGGCGCACCTTCCCGTACGGATCGCGTAGCGAAGTACAACCAATTGCTCCGCATCGAGGATGAGTTGGCCAGCACTGCTCAATACGGCGGTAAGAAAGCTTTCTACAACCTAAGGAACCTGTAATATAAATAGCACGAAGATTATAGTCATACAAGCTGCTTCCGAAGAGGAGGGGATTACAAATGAGCAGATGGATGGTAACGATAGCTTTATTGGTCGGGTCCGCCATATTGAATCATTGGATCCCTTTCTCTTCTTTTTTTCGTAATCTGGATACAATGGTGCATGAATTCGGGCATGCGATTGCTACACTGCTGTTGTCGGGCAAGGTTCTATATATTTACTTGTTCGCCGATCATAGCGGAGTGACATACTCTTATATAACGGGTGGTTGGCGAGTCATACCGATGGCTATGGCTGGTTATTTCACAGCATCCTTATTCGCGGTTTATTTGTTCTATGCGTATAGTCGAGGCCGGCTAACGCAAGGCTTGGTTGTATGTTCTGTGCTGGCTGTGCTGTGTCTCGCTCTGTTCGTCCGCAATGGCTACGGGATGGCGTGGATTATCGGTTTCCTGGTTGTGAACGGGATCGTCATTATACTGCCTTTCCGGTGGCTCAAAACGTTCTACTATTTGCTCGTGGCCTTTGTATCGTTGGAGGAATCGGTAGTAGGCCCTGTCGGACTCGCCATTATGGCGCTTAATAATCCGTCCAAAGCTGGTGATGCGAGCAGTTTGGCTCAGGCTACTGGAGTTCCGGCTCCGGTATGGGGAATTGTGTTCGTTATCATTGCGCTAGTGTGTGCGCGTTCCGCGATCGGTTACTTTCTGGGGAAGCCAGGCAGACGGAAGGTTGGAAACTTGTCGGGTGCGAGAAGGTTTACGGCGGAGTGAATGGGTTGACATAAAAGAAAGTCAAAAAAATTTCAAGCTGGAGGTTCCTAAGAAAGCGAAGAAGGAGCCTTAAGAAAACGTGTTGAGATTGAATAAAAGGCATGATCGGGTACAATTCAGGTTGCTTCAATCTGGGGGTCGTACCCTTTTTTCATTGAACGGCGTCGATGGATAGGCTTGGTTGTATTATTGCTGTGTGTATGGTATAATCAATTTTGCTTTGAATTTGCAGTGCGATCATTCAGTTGGTTATTACGTAACGCTTTTTAGGAGGTTGGATCGTGGAAATTTTGTTCAAAATATTACTCATTATTGCTTCTCTTGGCTTGATTGCAGTCGTTCTATTGCAGAAGGGTAAGAGCGCAGGGTTATCTGGTGCCATCTCCGGCGGTGCGGAACACCTTTTCGGTAGGACTAAGGCTCGCGGACTCGATTTGTTCCTGTCCCGATTGACTATTGGACTAGCTGTAGCTTTCTTCATCTTAGCTCTGCTTGTAGCTTATGTGGTGAAAGGTTAATTGATAATTGTACAATACGCAGCGGGGGCTATCTCCTGCTGTTTTTTTGTTGGAAAAACGGTTAATACTAATAGAAGCACTGATAAAAAGCATGTTCGATAAAAACAAGGAAGGGTGATGAGATGATCACAGCAGAACAGGTCCTGCAGTTTGTGCGCGAGAAAGCGTATAAGCCTATGACCTATCAGGAATTGGCCCAACATTTTGAAGTATCAGATGATGCGGAGGAGTTTAAAGCTTTTCTGAAAATATTGAATCAACTTGAGAATGATGGAGCGATTATTCGCACTAGAACGGAGCGCTACGGGGTTCCAGAACGGATGAACCTATTGCGGGGGAAGCTGCAGGCGCATGCCAAAGGATTCGGTTTCTTGCTGCCTGAAGAGCCAGACCATCCAGATGTGTACATACATGCTAATGATATGAACGGCGCGATGAATGGCGACATCATCTTGGTGCGCATTACGTCTAAGAGTGCGGCTGGCGGAAGGCTTGAAGGGGAAGTAGCACGAGTAGTGACGCGCGCCAATACGCAGATCGTAGGGACTTTGCAGAGCTTGGAGTCGTACGCTTTTGTTATTCCCGATGATAAAAGAATTGTGAAAGATATATTCGTGCCTTCGCATGCTTTTAACGGAGCTGTGGATGGGCAGAAGGTTGTAGTTAAGCTTGTAACTTATCCGCAAGGGCGCGCTGCTGCAGAAGGCGAAGTCGTAGAAGTTTTAGGGCATAAGGATGATCCTGGCGTAGATATATTGTCGATCATTCGCAAATATCAATTGCCCGAAGCATTTACCGATGATGTCATGCAAGAGGCGGACGCTGCTCCAGATACCATACGCGAAGAAGAGCTCGTTGGTCGACGGGATTTGCGCGGCAAACGGATCGTGACGATAGACGGGGAAGATGCCAAAGATTTGGATGATGCCGTTAATGTAGAGCGTCTGCCGAACGGGAACTATTTACTGGGTGTGCATATCGCCGATGTAAGCTACTACGTTCGTGAGAATTCAGAGCTGGACAAGGAAGCATACAATCGCGGATGCAGTGTGTATCTGGTAGATCGGGTTATTCCGATGCTGCCTCACCGTTTGTCTAACGGGATCTGCAGCTTGAATCCTCAAGTGGATCGGTTGACGATGTCTTGCGAGATGGAGCTCGATTCGAATGCCCATGTAGTACGTCATGAAGTGTTCACCAGTGTAATTAAGACGAAGGAACGGATGACTTATTCGAATGTACGCAAAATTCTCGCTGATGAGGAGCCTGAGCTGAACGAACGGTATGCTGATCTGGTGGATGACTTCCGGTTGATGGAAGAGTTGGCTATGAAGCTTCGGAATCGGCGGATGCAGCGGGGAGCCATTGATTTTGATTTTGCGGAATCCAAGGTCATTGTGGACGAGAAAGGGAAACCGGTCGATATTATCAAAAGAGAGCGATCGGTTGCCGAGCAAATTATCGAAGAATTCATGCTGGCAGCCAATGAAACCGTTGCGGAGCATTTCTATTGGTTGAAGGTGCCTTTCCTTTACCGGATCCATGAAGATCCTGATGGCGAGAAGCTGATGCATTTCATGGAGTTTATCACGAACTTTGGCTATGTATTGCGCAGCAAAGGGAATACGATAAAGCCCCGTGCCTTGCAAGCTCTGTTGGAGGAGATTAAGGGAACCAAAGAACAGACGGTAATAAGCACGGTTATGCTTCGTTCCATGAAGCAGGCCAAGTATGATGCTAACAGCTATGGTCACTTTGGGTTAGCGGCCGAGTTCTACTCGCATTTCACGTCTCCAATCCGACGTTATCCCGATCTGATTATTCACCGGGTTATGCGGGAAGTGTTGGAGCAGGGGGCTTTGAGTGAGAAGCGACATGAGTATCTAGCCAGCCGGATGGATGAATATGCGAAGCAATCTTCCGAGCGTGAGCGTATAGCGGTCGATGCGGAACGCGATACGGATGCCCTCAAAAAAGCCGAGTTCATGCTCGACAAGGTGGGCCAGGAGTTCGAAGGTATTATTAGCAGTGTAACGAGCTTTGGGATGTTCATTGAGCTGGATAATACGGTCGAAGGGCTTATCCGCTTAAGCGACATGCACGATGATTATTACCATCACCATGATAAAATCCATGCGTTGGTCGGTGAACGCACGGCTAAGGTTTATCGCATCGGCGATGAGGTGAAGATTCGCGTCGCACGCGTGAATATGGCTGAGCATACCATCGACTTCGAGATGGTGGATATTTCGCCGCGGCAGAACAACAAGTTCAACTACGTTGACGGCCGCAGCAGTGGTGGTGGCCGCGGAGGCCGGGGCGGTAAGCGCGGCGGCGATCGCGGTGATCGCGGCGCTGAGGGCGGCCGCGGCGGGTTCGATGCTGCGCCTGGCCGAGGCGGGCGCGGTGGTAGTGGCGGCGGCCGTGGTCGCCGCAAGGGCGCAGGCGGCGCTGCGCAGGGCGCTAGCCGCGGCGGTGGCAGCGGCGCGGCGTCAGGCGCTGGACGCGCCGCCGGAAGTGCCGGAAGCGGAGCCGCCAGCGGCGGCAAGACGGGCGGCAGCGCGAGCGGGCGTGGCGGAGCCAGTCGAGGCGGCGCTTCGCGAGGCGCTGGTGGCGGGCCCGGCACGGGCGGTGGCGGCGGTGACGCCGGCAAGGCGACGCGCGGCTTCGTGCGCAAGAGCAGCAAGCGGAAAAAATAGTTATAACTCCGCGCCTGCATTGATTTTACCCGTTGAAGTTGATACAATAAACTCCTAGCTGATCGCATTTAACGATCCAGTTCTATCGATTGAAGGAGTGATGCACATGGGTAAGAAGAGCGAGGGCAAGCTGCTCGCCCAGAATAAAAAAGCTTCCCATGACTATTTCATCGAGGACACTTATGAAGCGGGCATGGTACTGACAGGTACGGAGATCAAGTCCGTCCGAATGAGTAAGGCTAATATCGGGGATGCCTTCTGTACGATTCGGAATGGCGAGGCGTTCGTGCATAACATGCACATCAGCCCGTTCGAGCAAGGGAATCGGAGTAATCCAGACGACCCTACTCGCGCACGTAAGCTGTTGCTGAAGAGTGATCAGATCAAGAAGCTGTATGGAACCGTTAAGCAACAAGGCTACGCGCTAGTCCCGCTTAAGGTATACATCCGTAATGGGTATGCCAAGCTCTTGTTGGGCGTGGGTCGTGGTAAGAAGCAATTCGATAAACGCGAGACCGAAGCTAAGCGTGATGCACAGCGTGATATCCAACGTGCTTTGCGCGAGAAGCAGAAAGTCGCGCGATAATAAGGATATGTTGGCTAATGGCAGAGCTGCCAATAGCCGCCTGTTCTGCCAGTAACATCTTCACATTTGATGGATCGATGTGTGCTATACTGTAATAGCAGCAGGATAACACTTGCTGCATAACCTTTAGTCTTCTTCTCTTAGCAATCGGTCAATTTGATCTTGCGGAAGGGATTAAATTGACACGATTGCGACAGCATCATGCTTCTCTCCCGAGGGATTTCTTCAGTCCTGAGGGAGGGGAACTTTTCTTCTTAGTAACAATCGCTTAAGCTTCACCTTCTAATTCGGGGGCGTTCTTGGATTCGACGGGGATAGTACGAGCAGCGGTTGCGGGTAGTGGGGACGCGTCCACTTCATCAACGCTAAAGCCTATTAAATGGCAAACAACAACAACCCTACGCTTTAGCAGCTTAATAACCTGTTAGCGTGCTCCTCCCTCGCATCGCCCATGTGCTAGGATAGGGGCTCAACTTTAGTGGGATCCGCCGTTCGGTCTCCGCCTGGGGTCGGACGGAATAAGACAATCAGGCTGACCCAAAGCGTAGTGTGTTGCAGGACGACGCTCGGGTGACATCAATACTGCAACTACACCCGTAGATATCGGTGTGGCGTGATCTTCGGACAGGGGTTCGACTCCCCTCGCCTCCATCGAAATACGAAAAACCTGACCTAATATGGTCAGGTTTTTTCGTATTTGGGGCGAGGTTAGAGGAGAACATCTGTCCGAAGAGGACAGGGGTTCAGTCCCGCGCACAGGGAGCGAAGCGGACGAGCACGGCATCGAAATCAACCGCTAAGGTAGTCATCCGCGAGTAGGCTTCGTCAGCAAGTTAGATCAAGATATCGATACTCCCCTCGCCTCCACCATGAAAAACCCGACCGCATGAGGTCGGGTTTTTGCATGTCTGGCGAGTCTAGGGAGGCGAACGCCTGCAAGGGGTTCAGTCCCGCGCGCAGGGAGCGAAGTGGACGAGCACGGCATCGAAATCAACCGCTAAGGTAGTCATCCGCGAGTAAGCTTCGGCAGCAAGTTAGATCAAGATATCGATACTCCCCTCGCCTCCACCATGAAAAACCCGACCGCATGAGGTCGGGTTTTTGCATGTCTGACGAGTCTAGGGAGGCGAACCCCTGCAAGGGGTTCAGTCCCGCGCACAGGGAGCGAAGCGGACGAGCACGGCATCGATATCAACCGCTAAGGTAGTCATCCGCGAGTAAGCTTCGACAGCAAGTTAAATCAGGATATCGATACTCCCCTCGCCTCCACCAACCTTATCAGTGAGACCACCTCGTGAGGTGGTTTTTCTGTATTTTATGGGCTCATTGCAGAGTACATTGCGGTTAGAAAGCCTTGCTGGGACTGAGTTTGTGGTGTTCTGATCACGTATACAGTGAGTTTCCCTGATGCTATGCGAAGAACTAATTTCAACGGATGGAACTGTAGGACGAACCATATTAACGACAGAGTTTCTTTCTGGTTGGTTCGGTAGTAATATTCTTGCAAGATTAAAAAGTGATACCTTGGATCATGGTTACTTAGTAGCTTTTCTTATGTCGACTTATGGCCAACATCAAATTAATAGAGAAGTATATGGCGGTGTTATTGACCATATCAACGAAGAACATATTGCAAAAAATGATCGAGTTCAATATTTTGGATAAGGCAGACTGTTCAACTTTTTGGCGGAAATAGTACCAGCAGGTAAAGGGAGCCATATTGAATTTGGTATTGCACTTGGACAAGGAAAAGAATTTGTCTATATTCACCAAATAACGAGGTTAGTAAAAAATGTATTGGAACTATTGATGAGTTGATAGAAATAGTGACGACATAGGTAAATGTTTTTCAATTAACGGGGGTGTTAGTTGAAGAGCATACCACAAAAATCAAACTTTTTTATAAAACTAAACTTAAATCTGTTAGTAATACCAAGCTGGCAAGCAGACAAATAAGCATTCAGATTGCTAATAATCTTCTGGGCAAACTTCGCCCGTACGCTGCCCTCCAGGGCAAGCGCTTCAATTCGGCTTCCGCGAACATTGATCATGGCGAACTCGACTGCGACGAAATACCCATTCAGCAATACAAGCACCAGAACAAAAAATAAATTCAACAAAATACCGGGTAATGGGTCACTCTCCAAATACTCCCTATCGCCTCATTAAGGCGAATAGGTACACCTCCTTCAGGGGATTGTACAACAAGACAGAAAAACGTCTATGGCACTTATTACACTCGACTTCGAAAAACACAGTCAAACTAAGGAACTTAGCGCATAGTATGGCAGTAGCTAGTAAACCGCTCTTTGTTCCATAATGAACGCTTATAAATGCTTCCTATAACCGGTTTGGCGCGATTCAGAGCAAATTTCGTCTATAAGCGCGGTTTTGTTGCTAGTATATGGCTCGTTGCTTGTATAGTATGACTGCTTGCATGAGCAAAATGCCGACCATCAGAGAACAGCCCTGAATAGTCGGCACTTTCTTGATTCTATGATGACTTACTTCGAGCTTTCCACAGGAACCTTACGCCAATCTTGCTCCAACCCCAGCCCGCTTAGATCCGCCATGCGGTTCTGCTGCTCAGCCTCGTACATCCGCCATATGCAGCGAAGTCCTTGCAAGCTTCCAGGTCCGTCTGACAGCGGCTTCTTGTTGAACTGTATGCAATCGAGGAAATGATTGATTTCGTGATGCGTAAACTTGCCGCCCTCTTTCACTTCCATCAGCAGCTCGACTTGCGAAACTTTCGTGCCGGCTGTCTCCTCATCTAGATTGTGGTGCAGATACAGCCTGCGCTCCCTGAAGTTCATCTCCAGCATCCCCGCCGTGCAGTGAGCATGGATAGCAGCGCCAAGACGCGTGCCGCGTGCGCCCCAGGTAGCAAAGTGCATGCCCAAAGCTCCGTTCTCGAACTCCATCGTCATGTTGCTGGTGCCTTCCTTCTCCATCCAAGGTGTCCCATAATTCGTGCCGAGATGCGTTCCGCGAACTGGATTGCCCATCATCCAGAGCAAAATATCTACATAGTGGCAGCCATGGCTGAAAAACTGCCCGCCCCCAAGTCGCTTCGAATCAAGCGCCCAGTGACCATCGTAATAGCGAGTATATTGTTCGGTGTAAATGGACATCTGGAACAAGTCGCCGTACGTCTTGTTATCGATCAATTCCTTCATTTTGACTACGATAGGATGGTGCCGAACCGGGTAAGCGATCATGAACACCCTGTTCACTTTCTCTGACAGCTCAATCAGATCGATACATTCCTGCTCCGAAATCCCCATCGGCTTCTCCATGAGCACGTGCTTGCCTGCCTTCAAGCAAGTCATCCCTACTTCATGGTGCAGATCATGCGGCAATACGACAAGAACGGCGTCAACGTGATCCAGCAAATCATGGTAATCGGCGACGACCAGTTCAGCGCCATAGTATTCAGCAGCCTTCTGCGCACGCTCCAGCACGATGTCGCATGTGGCGGTTACTTGCATCCGATTAGCCAGCTCTTCATATCCTTGGGAATGCGCTCCTGCCATATTCCCGCAACCGAGAATGCCTAGACGAATTTTTTGCATAATCATATTCGCTCCCTTATCTTTTCTCTTTTCTTTTAGATTCACTTATATAATAGAACGAGAGCATCGATTTGTATTTGTACTACCGGGCGAATGTTTTGTACTATTGCGAATTGGAGAGGGGATATGTCACGTGAACCCCGTTCGATTCGAGCTAAGAGAAGAAATTACGATTCGTCGTGTCTTGACATTTTCATACAAAGAACTGAGCAATACGTTTATTCATGACGGGGAGCAGCACGACTACTGGGAGTTTGTGTATGTAGACAAGGACGAGGTGGAGATCAGCATTGGTCCGCACTGCTATGATATGAGGCAGGGGGACATCGTCTTCTACAAGCCAAACGACTACCACAGCCTGCGCACGAATCAGGTTGTGGCTCCGAATCTATTCATTATCAGCTTTGATTGCCATTCGCCTGCCATGCGGTTTTTCGAGAACTTGTCATTTCCGCTGGACGACGAATGCCGGCATTGGCTCGCACTTATCGTACAGGCCGGCTTCGAAGTGTTCGATCCGCCGATCGACACCCCGATAGTTCGTATGCTGCAACGCATTCGGCAGCGAACAGCTTATCAAGCTATATGTCGAGCTGCTGCTCGTACAGATCATTCGCAAATACGGCGGACATCGCGTACCTGACAGCAAGCTTTCCTCGATGCCAAAGGATGGCTGTGGGGCAGCTTTTTCTCGCTCGGCTCGATTTTGCCTATAGACGGACCACGTATCGAGGAGTCAGCTTGCCTTTGGTGCTGTCGGAAATCTCTTTGTCCTTGAATAGGCTAACGATCTTCTTCACGTCGCTTACATAGATCACATCTCTAGCAACGATCAGCGCTAACGGATCGCGGTGCTCCAATGCCAAATCTTTCAGCGGCATCAACTGTTCTTCCGTTAAGTGGTCCTTCTTGATTTCCGTACCGCTAATAATCCTATTGCACACAGCTTGACCGAATTTCAGCAGCTCAAGCTTGTTCTTAATATAAGCTTCTGGCTTACCGAGTTTGCTGGACACGAATTTAATCGAGATGTTGAACCTGGGATCGTTCATCAGCTTATGGAAGGCCTCTGCCTCCTCGATTGGCGAAAACCCTTCACGCGTTAAATTCTCAGCGATTTGTTCCAAGTAAATTTCTGTTTCATCTGTTGCGGCAGAGACGATACAGGGGATTGTCGGCAAGCCTAGTATGCTGCAGGCTTTGTAGCGCCGGTTTTCATATATGATTTTGTAGCGACCATTCTGGGTGGATCTTACTTTGATTGGAGACAGCAAGCCGAGCTCCCCAATGCTTGTCAGTAGCTCCTGCAGCGAATCCTTATCGAACTGGTAGCGGGGCTAGTCTTTATCTTCATCTATTAGCTGGGTAGCAATTGGGATAATGTCTACGTCATTTCTCCTTGTCGGTGTTATGGTTTGGCTCGCTTGGCTTCGCGTATTTTGTCTTCGTACTGTTTGAATATAGCGGCTCCCTGATAATTCTGGATAATGTCTTGGCGGTAATCGGGCCAGTTGTCGCCGGATTTATCTAAGAATAGCATCCTTACCTGCAACTCGTTTTGTCTTGCTCGCATCGCCTCTGTTTGGATGCCGAGCGGAGGAGTTAAGGTTGTGCCTATGCCTTCATAGACCGGGATTTTCGTAATCGTCTGCAGGATGCTCTTGTCTCTCTCTGTCTTGCGAGGGTCGATGACATTCAACTCGAGTACAAGAGGGGAATTCGGTGTGAAGAAGTCCCAGACGGAGGCAAAGCTCGCCTGTGGGTTTAAGGTAATGTTGTTGCCCTGTCGGGTGTAATGCTTGCCTTCCATGCCGTAATGGGTCAGCAGGAAGCCTTCCTCTCCGCACAACCAGTCAAGAATCGCGGCAATCCGCTTCAGCTTGTCTGGATTCAATCCTGCCGCATTATTGGAGAAGACAAAGGGAGATTCAGGTGTAACGGCGGTTCGCAGCGGTCGATTGCCAAATGGATTGAAGGGAACCCAGTTTGCATCCCCATTCACCGCTTTGCTCCGCGATTGCAGACTGTTCGGATTGGAATCGTAGGCAAAATCGGCGGTATTCCCTAACACGACCCCAACCTTGCCACGAACGGCTTGCTCGACAATATCGAGGTCCTTGCTCAGAAACCAGTCCGATGGTACAAACCCATCGTTCAAAACTTTCAAGATATCGTTCACGACAGCACCGACTCGCAGATCCATCTGCATATCGACGAGCTGTTTACCGTCGTAATAGGCTGGAAACAGAAGTCCGTTTTTCACATATTCCGGCCAATCTGTAGAAATGCTAGTGCCCCCTCCGGAAGTCATAAACCCGTACGTATCATTTTTGCCGTTTCCATCGGGGTCGTTATAGGTAAAGGCTTGCAGCACTTTGTAATAATCGGCGTAAGTCGTCGGAATTTGCATATTCAAACGGTCGAGCCAGTCTTTGCGGATGTAGTAGGCGCGGTATGACTGGTTATCATAAGGGATAGGTGCCCGTACGAACTTGTTATGAATTTGATAATTTCTAAGCTCCGTTTCATTCATCCAGTACTTGAAATAATTCGGCATCATTGCAGGTGACACGAACAGCGACATGTCGGCCAATGCGTTGTCAAGAGCGTAGGAAGCCCCTCCATCGGGACTGAGTGCTAGCCACATATCAGGTGGGTTGTTGGCAGCGAGCAAGGCAGCAAGCTGTCGGTTATAATCGCTCCCATACGGCATTATCGTTACCGTTAGATCGACATGAAACTTGCGTTCTATAGCTTGCTTGACCCAATCGTTCTTCTCGTCTGCAACCGTAGAGGCAGCATGTTTGTTGATGAAAATATGCAGAGACAGCCGATCATCTGGAGTAGGAGGCAGTTTGCGCTCTCTCCAGGACCTGTAGCCTGAAAACGACAAGACGATTACCCCGATGAGTACGACAATAGCTACAATCGACCCTGTTTTTACCCGATTCAACAATAACGTCCCCTTGTCTGGTGGCATGCGTCCGTAGTGGAAAGCCAATGCCGCTTTTATTATTATGGTAATACACTTTGCTCCAAAAATAAACTTTTCGTTGCCGGGCTCGATTGCGGTTGGTACAGTTGTAATATATTTGGCGATTGCGGAGGAGTCTCATGCGGAAAAATTGGTTTAATCGGCTGCTCTTGTCTTACTTGCCCGTCTTGTTCGTAGTCAGTCTAAGTCTGCTGCTCATTATGTATTTGATGCTAAGCGAAATGTCCAAACGATCTGCCGTTCGGGCGAACGATCTGCTTTCGCAAAATATCATGCAGACGATCGATGATGCGCTGAAAGGTATCGACGACATGATGATACGTGAAATTCTGGATAATAACGAGATGAGAACGTTTTTTCAGCCCGACCGCCCGGATGATAATCGGTATGCCGACTACCAGACGGCTGCGGCTTTAAGGAAAATATTGAATGACAATCGGTTTATTGATTCGATTTATTTGTACCGGGTTAGCGGTCAGATGGTACTGACTACGACAGCCTTTATCGGAATCGACAGTTTCGGGGATAAAGAGTTTATCGGAAGACAGATTACAAGTCTGACTCCCCACTATTGGGTGACTACAAGACCATACCGCGAGCGGCCAGACGGACTGGCGGTGAATGTGATTAGTCTTGTGAAATTTACTAACCTTTCCGACAGAAGCTTGATTGTCGTCAACGTCAGAACGGACAGCCTGGGTGAATTAATTCGCAAAATGTCCGATTCTAAACTGAACTTTGTCGAGCTTATTGATTCGAACGAGAAACTGATCGCCTCAAAAGCTCCAAACGGCGCTTCAAGCTACGACGCGGATAGTCCGAATACAGGCAAGGAATTATCCAGTGTGCGTTCCAATTATACGGGCTGGACAGTACGCAGCGGGATTTATCGGGCGAATATCGTGGAGTGGGTCTCCTCCTTGTTCTATGTGTGGATTTCATTTGGCTGTCTCGTTATTGTGGCCGGGATCGTCTGGTTTGTCTATGTGACGCGCCGCAACTATACACCGATCCGCAACATCGCCGATCGAATTGAGGATTACGCAAAGCAGAAGAGACAACATTTAAAGCTCGAAGAGAGCGCGGATGAGTTCAAATACATTGAAACTGCCATAGAGGATTTGCTTAATCAGTCGTCTATCCTTCAGGAACAAAATAAAGAAAACCTCGCCTATCGCAGACGGCATGTTTTTCTGGAGATGCTCGAAGGCTCTTCCATCGCTCTAGCCGATAACTGGATAAGCGAATTCGACCAGCTTGGATGGAATGGTTCACAAGGGGGGTATACTGTCGTTCTTGTCGAAATGGATCGATTCACCGAGTTTGCGAGTCAATATAGCCGCTGGGATCAATTTTTGCTCAAGCATGTGCTGAGCACCGTGAACCAGGAGCTAGCCGATAGTGATCCCGTTCAAGTCTGGGCGGAGTGGGTCGATGATGAACGGCTGGCAGTGGTGTATATGCTGGATGCCTACGCTGTGACCACAGGTTGGGAGGTGAGCATTTTTTGCGAGAAATGGCGGGCTTGGGTGGAGCAAAACTTGACCTTTACCGTTACAATCGGCATCGGCACCTTTCAAGAGAAGCCCGAGCAGATTACGCAATCATATCAAAGCGCCGTTGAAGCGCTCGCATACAAGTCGTCTCTCGGAACAAACCGGCTGATCGGTCCGAACGACTTGACCTCGCTGCCGCAAGGGGAAATGTTCAAACAGCTTTCTAACATACGAGCTATATGCCAGTATTTCCGAGCGGGTGACAAGGAATGGGAGAAGCACTTCCATGATCTGCGCAGTACGGTGCGAATCCAATTGTTTTCTCATGATGAGCTGATCTACCTGTTGACAAACTTAATCGACCATCTCCATAAGGAAGTCATGGAGCTGCCGCCGGAATTTCAGGATATTTGGAATAAGGGCGTTGAGGAACGGTTGCATCGGATTGCAGAGCGAATAGAAAGCGCGGACGAGATTTTTACCGATTTCTATCAGGTGCTGCTCGAAGCTGCGGCACAAATGCAGCAGGTTCGCGAGGGTCGCAATCACCACCGGTTGATTCATCAGGTCAAGAAGTATATAGGCGAGAATTATGCGAATTCTGAATTGTCTTTGGCGCATCTGAGTGACGCGTTCGGTGTGAATGCCAGTTATGTAAGCCGCTTGTTCAAGGATGAGTACGGGGAGAAGTTTAACGATTACGTGGCACAGGTCAGGATAGAAAAAGCGATCGGACTTTTAAAAGAAACGACGTCCACGATCAATGAAATCGCGACCGCTGTCGGATATACGCATCCGTTAACGTTTATCCGCGTATTTAAGAAGCTGACGGGCAGTACACCGGGCAATTACCGCAAGGATATGACGTGAGTAATTGAAAATTGTACATGAAGTAAAAAAATCGTCTATGGACGATGATCGGCCTGAAGCAGTTGATCAACGGCGGCAAGCGTTGACGAGTGATTCAGGCTTTTCATATTTAGACTGTTCTGCTTTTTTGTCTACACTGTGATAATATCGATGATTTACGGGTGATCTCTAGACGTGTTACGTTACTGAACGAATCGGTATTCTTACTAGGGATGCCGAGGAATACTACACTATAGGAGGGTTAAATTTTGAAAACGAGTATGAAGTCGGTTGCAGTACTGGTAGTTTGTCTGATGCTTTCATTATCCTTGTTAGCATGTGCAAGCAAGGACGATGGCAAAAATGCAGGGCCAAGCCCAACGGGTTCAGCTAGTCCGTCGGGAGACTCCAATGTGTATGCGGAGAATGGGCTGCCTAAGAATGAGAAAGTCAATTTGAAGGTCGGATTTTTTGAAGGGGGCATGGGTCGGGTATGGTTCGACTACGCGATGGATACCTTTAAGAAGAAATTTCCGAACGTTAGCTTCGAAGTAGTCTATTCGCCTAAGATTGCTGACATTATCGGCACCAAAATTTCCGCCAATAACGATGAAGATATGTTCGACATTTTTTCGCCAGTATTGAGCGGAGGGAATGCTGCGCTGATCCCGCTTGTCCAAAGCGGCAAGGTAGAATCGCAGGAGGATTTGTGGGATCACAAAGCCTACGATGCCAAAGGCAAGACGATCAAAGAGGTCTCCATAGCGGGTCAATTCGAAGGGGCTCCTCGAATCCTTGGGAAGACGTATGCTTTGCCTGTTGCAGGAACGACAGTAGGGTTGTTCTACAACAAAAACATGTTTGAGAAATACAAATGGAACGAAAACCCTAATACATGGGATGAATTTGTCAAGCTTGGCGAGACGATCAAGGCGCAAGGTATTATTCCTATCTCGATTCCTGGGTTAGTTCCAGACTATATCGGTCATGCGTTCGGACCATGGAAGCGGTTTGAGGTAGCAGAGATTAAAGGGAATTTAAAGCAGTTTGAGAGCGATTTCCGTACTTTCAAAAACGAGTATACAAGTCCGGAAAGTGTAGAGGTATGGAATCGCATCTATGAGCTGGGCAAGAAAGGATTTTTCCCAGAAGGTCTGGCTGCATTAAACCACACTCAATCGCAAATGCAGGTGTTGCAGGGCAAAGCAGCGATGGTCTCCACTGGAGCTTGGGTACAAAACGAGATGAAAGATTCCACACCAACAGATTTCAAATGGGGCTTTATGGCAGTTCCGATGGGTGACAAGGCAGACAGTACGAAGTGGATTCGCGCTGCTGTTGGTAATGGATTCTTCATCTGGAAAGAAAAGCCTGAATTGAACAAGAAATGGGCAAAAGAATTCAGTGTATGGATGTGGAATTTGGATGTGCAGTCAGCAATTGCTGAAAAGGGCGGACAACTGCCGGTGCGTAGTGACTTTGCAGATGACCCTGCTCGGGCTGCCAAAATCCAGGATAGCTCGAAAGCTGTAGTCGAGTACATGAAGAAGAATAAAGTGAAGACGGAGAGTGCTTTCAGAAACATCACATTGACTGACCCGTCATATGCGCAGGCTATCAAGGTAATCAATGAAGCGACGAGCCAGATTGCTTTGGGCAAGCAAGACCCGTTGCCGAAGCTGGAAGAGGCTCAGAAGCTTATCGATAAAGCGATTGCCGCACAGCAGGCTGCTGCTAAGTAACAGAAGTCGTCAGGGGGGAGGGCGTCTTCCTCCCTGAGTTTCATAGAAGAAAGGAGTCGCATCATTGAGTGAGCTGACTAGTATGACAGGGCAACCTTTGCCAACTAGAAAGGGAGGGCTCCGTAAGCTGCAGACGCAGAAGCGGATATTCCTGCTTCTAGCTATTACACCGGCGTTTGGCGGTTATCTCTTGTTCACCTTATATCCTAATCTAATGTCCATTTATTATTCCCTGCTGAATTGGGACGGCCTATCGGAGCCAAAGTTTGTCGGACTAGACAATTATTTGACCTTGCTGCAGGATAAATACGTATGGCGAGCGCTATATCATAACTTGATTTATATGACGGTTGTGCCGGTACTTGTCATTATGATTTCGCTGCTGCTTGCCTATTTGCTAACACACAAAGCGTATAAGGGCAGCTCGTTCCTGAAGGTGCTTTTCTTTTTCCCAAACGTATTATCCAGTGTTGTTGTCGCGCTGCTTTGGGCATTCGTATATGATGGTAGCTTCGGACTGCTTAATTCATTGCTGCGTCTTGTCGGCTTCAACATCGGGGATTACTACTGGCTGGGCGAAATCAAGACCGCGCTATGGGCAATCGTTCCGCCCTATGTTTGGGGGGGTGTCGGGTTTTATGTCATTATTTTTATCAATGCGATGGCCACGATTCCCAAATCACTCTACGAATCCGCAATCTTAGACGGGGCGAATCACATGGAGCGTTTGTTTCAAATTACGATTCCGCTCATTATGCCGATTATTCGAGTTAGCGGACTGTTCCTTGTCCTTGGTTCATTCAAAGGCTTCGAGCATGTTCTGATTCTGACCAACGGGGGACCATCAGGCTCAACCGACGTCATTGGATTGTACATGTTTAATCTTGCTTTCGGGAGCGAGTATCACAACTATGGGTATGCTTCCGCGATCGGCATGTTCCTGTTCATCATACTGGTCGCTGCCAAACTGTTGATTGATAAATACATGCCGAACAGGCAAGTGGAGTATTGATTATTCGAAAGGATGAACGATTGTGACAGAACGACGCTCAATTATCGATATTTTTTGGTGGTTCGTGCTTATTGGCTGGCTACTGACAATATTGTTTCCCCTCGGTTGGATTTTGTACCAGTCGCTAAAGACGAACGTTGCTTTTTTCCAAGATGTATGGGCGTTTCCAGAGGTGCTGAAGTGGGGCAATTACAAAAGCGCTTGGGAGAAATTCCACATTGGCGGCGCTTTGCTAAACACGCTATATTACGTTGGGGCGAGCTTGATCATCGGCACGTTCCTCACCACCATTAATGCGTATGCCTTAACACGTCTGGAATTCAAGGGACGGAAACTGATCTGGGGGACGATCATGCTATCGCTGTTCCTACCAGGCATTAATGCACTCATTCCTCAATATGTACTGATGCGGGAACTTCATTTAACGAACAGCCTTACCGGGCTGGTCATTCTAGACAGCTTCGGGGAAAGCGTGTTTTTTCTCTTGCTGCTGGGTGGGTTTATGCAATCACTGCCGAAGGAGCTAGAGGAAAGCGCGTTTATGGATGGCGCTTCCTTATTCCAGGTATTTGCGCGAATTATTGTGCCGCTCGCTATGCCTGGTATTGTAACGGTCGCTATTTTTAAATTTCTTAGCTTGTACAACAATTTCCTCGCACCGTTTATTTATTTAAGTGACCAAAAGAAATATACGCTCGGAGTCAACATGTACCATGCCAACGTGGCGATGCAATATAGTTCGGACTGGGTTACCTTATTCGCCGGAGTCATCATCACAATGGTTCCATCGGTAATCATGTTCGTCTTGTTCCAAAGATGGATTATGGAAGGAGCTACACTTGGAGCGGTGAAAGGTTGATCGGCTATGGCAGATTCGAGGTATGTACATTATCACTTGAAGGAAGAGCTGTCGATTGAAAGTCTGATTACGTTTTACTATATGGAAACAGGCAAAAACTTTTATACGAGTGGAGAGAAACACGATTTCTGGGAAATGGTTTATGTCGATAAGGGTGAAGTGGAGGTTACTACCGACTCTAACCGTTTCGAGCTAAGCCAAGGGGATATGATTTTCTACAAGCCGAATGAATTCCATGGTGGACAAGCGAAAACTGGAAATGCATTGAATTTGGTCATTGTGTCATTTGAATGCCAGTCGTCTTGCATGACATTTTTTGAAGGTAAATCGTTTCGTTTAGAGGAAGACGAGCGGATGATTTTGTCGATTGTGGTGAAAGAAGGGTTGGAGGCGTTCTATCCGTCGATTGATTCGCCTTACATCAAATTCCCCCAAAGGAAATCGGACTCTCTGTTCGGTTGTGAGCAATTAATTAAAAACTACCTGGAAACCCTGTTTATTATGTTAATTCGCCGGGGAAAGTCACAACGGCATGAGAGACCGCCTTCCGTCTCAATGGAGAAGAAAAATAATGAATTATTGACAGATGTAATTGAATACATGAACGACAATTTGACGAAAGAACTGACTGCAGACGATATTTGCAGCAAGTTTAGCATTGGACGAACAAGCTTGAAAAACTTAATCAAAGAAAAAACAGGCTTGGGGATTATGGAGTGCTACAAAAAGCTGAAAATTGAACGAGCCAAAATTTTGATTCGCGAGAAAGAATTTTACTTTACGGAAATCGCGGAGCAACTTGGCTATAGCAGCGTCCATTATTTCTCCAAGCAGTTCAAGAAACAGGTAGGGATGACACCTACGGAATATGCCCGCTCGGTCAGAGCCAGAACAACACGAAGAGAGTAGCATCACGTACGCAGTACACAATGTCAGCGCCCAAAATGGCAAAATAATTGGCACGGCGGACAAATCATTTTGCGGGAAAAAGATTTAGACTGTAGTTGAAATCCACATTAAGGAGGAGAAAAGATGAGCGAGCAAGTGAAAAGATATGAACAAGAGACAGGAGTCAAAGAAGAAGCAAACATGAGCAGAAGGAAGCTGCTCTCCACCATCGGGATGGCGGGAGCAGCAATCGCCGCAGGCGGAATATGGAATGGAAGGATTAGCACGGCGTTTGCAGCAAGCGCTTCCATTGAGGTCACAACGCTGGCTGAGCTTCGGGTCAATCTGCTTCCCGATGTAAACACGGTGTATTATGTTAAGGATCTGGGTCAGGAAGGGTGTTTCTATTACGACTCCACCGACACTACATCGGTGGACAACACGGGTCTCACGGTCGTATCGTCAGGAGGCGCCAGATTCAAACGGAGTGCAGACGGCCCTCTGGATGTCAAATGGTTCGGAGCCAAGGGAGATGATGTTACAGACGACACGCAAGCGGTTCAGAACACGATTACCGTGGCGCAGCAATTGGGCAGGGGTGTGTATGTACCAGGGGGGAAATACCTCATCTCCGCACCAGTCATACTTGATTCCGCCGCTAGACCGATACGCATCTCGGGAGACGGTGTATACACCTCATTCTTCAAGCCCTATACGACATTCACAGAGTTAAATCCACTCGAAGCGATATTTAAATTCAACGATACGATCGTCGCCAATCGCTACGAATTTACGGAGTTCGGAATCGTGAGTGGGCTAATCAACGATCCGAAACGGATGCAGTACGGGATTTATTCCACTAAACTGTCGCATACGGCCTTCCGGAGAGTTTGCATTCAAGGTACACAGATTGCCGCTCTCGGAATCGGTTACGGTTGGTGTAACGACATCGACTCTTGCGAGTTTTCCTTCAACAGCGGAGACGGACTGCTCTTCACAGCCGGACAACTCAATGCACTGAATGTGGTGAATACGAAAATTTTCGCCAATGGCGGGATCGGAATTAACATGGCCTTTGAAGGTCTGGAAGTCAGGATCCAGGGCTGTACGATTGAGAAAAATGCCATAAGCGGTATTTACGTAAAGAAGGGCAGCTTCAATTTGGGAATTCACAATTGCTATTTCGAGGGGAATTCTGATACCGGGTTTACATTTACTAACCCAGCGATGCTGATCAAAGCTGCTATAATCTTGAACGGCAACGTGTCCGCTACGGAACCGAAGGCTATCCAAAGCAGCTACCCTTCACGAAATGTGACGATTTCCGATAACTTCGTTTCGGTCACGAACGAGGATTACTTCGTAGCTGGCTACGCGGTAGAACTCGGATTGGAAATCAAGAAGAACACGTTCCTACACTCGGGAACAGTTAGGGACTATGCCGTGCTGCGGACGGGTACGAATAAAACAGGACTAGGCGCAGTCCTCAAAGGGCTCATCATGCGGGATAACGATGTAGCAGTCGCCTACAAGCCATACTTGAACGTAAAGCCGTTAGTGGTCGATAATATACCTTTATCCGATTTTACTGGATTCTACACGTCAAAATTCCGCGATGTTCCACTGGGCAACTATAGCCCGGATTTAAGCTCTTTCGTCAAAATACGCGATTTCGGCAGACCAGGCGTGTTTGGAAGTGCTGCGCAGCAATACCGTCGTCATGACGTGTACTCCTATACGGGCGAGGCTGTGCCGGATCAATGGGGATTTGCCATCGATCTTGCGCAGTATCCGGAATTGGCAGGATCCTATATGTATTTTGCCATTTATGTTAAGCAGTCCGCAAGCAATATGAACGCGCAGATCTTTATTACCGGTACCGGTGCGAATACGCAGGGATACTCATCCAATACGAACTGGAGAATCACTTCGAGCATAGTCCAAATGCCGACTACCGGGATCGTCAATTTCACTGTCGGTATGATTTCAGACAGTGCATCCAAAACGCTCTATATGGCGCATCCGGTCTTAAGCGAAATAGGCGTTCCTTACGACCGCTTTTTCTAATCAAGTGCAACACAAAGAAGAGCTCATGTAGCTATAAGAATACCGGGTTAACCGGAGCAATATACGAAATATCCTGAAGGTCATTGGGGCTTGTCGGCCAAACGTCTGGGCGGCGGACAATTTTTCAGTCACGGTTGCCACTATGTTGATCTGATGATGTGGCTGCTTGGCGATCCGATTAGTGGATGTCACATGGGAACAAATCTTGGGACGCCTTGGATGGATCAAGAAGGGACGAGCAATGCCGTGATCTAGTTCGCAAGTGGGGCGATGGGTTACCACATGGGAACTTGGGGCGCCCGGGGAACGCGCCTTGGATGGAGTTTGCACATCCATTGCACGCACGGCATGATCGAATACAAACGAACCGATGGCAAGGTCTACTTGCACCATAGCATAAAAGAAGAAAAATCAAATCTGGACACCGATTCCAAAATCACTGTGCTATACGAAGATTCTAGCAGCGGCAAGCTAACCCAACATGAAACGCGCCACTTCATGGAATGTATAATGAACAACAAACGTCCAATGACCGACGGACCATCCAGCTTGCAAGGATTACGTGTGATTTGGCGGCTTTATGAAGCGGAAAAGAATCATACGGTGGCTGACCTGAGAGGACTTGGTCTGAAGGCATACTGAATCATGACGGGGTATAACATTTAGAAAAAGGGAGGGGTATATCCATGAGCAGACGTGTTACTCTGCGGAAAATGGTTATTATGATCATCTGTACGGTGATTTTATCGGGTTTGTTGGCAGGATGCAACAATCGGAACGAGGGTTCGCAATCGGATGCGCAATCCAAGCCTGTGCAAGCAGACCCTGTTGAGCTCGTTTTTTACGCGTTGTCTCCGTTGTCGGGAACGGAGGAGGAGATGGCGGCACAATGGACAGCTTATGTGCGCAAGAAGCACCCGCATATTTCCTTCAAATTCATTAATGCTACGGAAGAAAACACCGTCGACAAATTCATAGTCTCCAAACAACCGGTTGATATCCTTTTCGGTTCGTTTGCCAACTTTGTTCTTTACAAGGATAGAGACATGGTGGGGGATATGAATGACTTGGTCAAGCATCATAGATTTGATCTGTCAACGATCGAGAAGCCGTATATTGACCTGGTTCATAATTCTTTTGATGGCAAATTGCCGTTACTGCCCGTATACGATCTTAGGTTGGGGCTTTATTACAATAAAGACATATTCGACAAATTTGGCATTCCCTATCCAAAAGATGGAGTCACTTGGGAGGATCTGCTCGTCACAGCCAGACAGTTAACCAGGGTAGATAGCGGCATAACTTACCGCGGATTAGTAACGGCCGCCGCAGGAGGAGGACTGGCGATCAACCAATATTCGCTCGGGCATGTCAATCCTAAAACAACGGACAAGGCGGCTATCAATACCGATCAATGGAAGCGCTATTTTGAGTCGATCGTCCCCTTGTTTACTGTCCCGGGTTATAACCCGACACGAGAAACAATGGCTGGCGGAGCCCAACTCAAAATGTTCGAGCAAGGCACTGCCGCAATGCTGCTCGCCTTTAACTCTTATGGCATATTCAATCTTCCCTCGCTTCAACTCAATTGGGACGTAGTCAGTCTGCCCGAAATGAGCAGCCTACGAGGAATCGGAGCACAACCGTATCCGGTGTATCTGGGCCTCTCTTCCACGAGCAAGCATAGGGAAGCAGCTTTTCTCGCGATCAGCGCGCTGCTCTCCGGTGAAGTCCAGATCGATCGGTCTTCGAAGTATGGGGTGTTCAGCCCGTTGAAGGATCCAAAAGCGAAAGCCTCCTTCGGAGACGCCGGGGTGTGGAAGGGGAAAAATACTCGTGCTTTTACGGCTCAAACGCCTGCGGCTCCGGCGCCGGCTGTCAGAGCAGAGTTCAAGAATATCGTTGAAGGTGAGCTTAACAAGTCATTCGTGTCTGTCGTTACGGGTGAAAAAGATATGAACACCGCGCTGCGGGAGGCGGAAGAAGCGGCTGACAAAGCTATCCAGCAATTCTTGTCCCAACAATCTAAGTAACAACTAAACAGGAGAAGAAGGCGTTGCAAATGTTCAACAATCTGGGAGTAACGAAGCGTGGAGGGCAAATTCCGGTTCCCAAAGACCGGACTGCCCTCCGGAAGCTTAGCAGAAGAAACGTGTTGACCGCTCTTGGGGCGACGAGGATCATGATAGCGGCTCAATCGTTCAGCGGAGCTTCGCTGTTGAGCCAGTCAGAGGCGGCAGGTTTGCTACCATGTGTGAATTACGTTACAGACATAGCAGAACTGAGGTCGCTGACGGGAGTGCAGGAGGGGCAAGCTGTAGCGGTAATGACGACTGGACGGGCTGTCTTGTTATTTTTCCTCGGGGAATTTGTCTGCGCAGGTGGCTAATGACCAGCAATCCGGGATTTATATTGCTCCCAATAGCGATATGTCAGGCTCGAGCGGGGCGTGGATACGTCAATACGGACAAGCTGCCGCCTTTAACACGAAGGTAAACATTGCTTGGTTTGGTGCCGTAGGCGATGGGGTTACAGACGATTACCCGGCAATTCAGGGTGCAATCGATTTGTCTTTGAATGTATTTTTCCTGGAGGCTCCGGTTCAATGGCGCGTTTCACGGTCTGTAATTGTACGTCCTCTCCACCAGCTGGAGGGAGAGTGCAAATGGCAAGATTGGAATTTGTCTGCCGACGCAACCAAGGGTATTAAAGGTGATCCCGGTGTAACGCCATTCATTACGCTGCGACAGGCACGTCATATCCGTCCATGCCTTGCATCCTCACAGCAGCGGCGCGGCCTGACATTTTATCGAATGCACGTCATCGGAGATCACACACCAGCGATCATTCACCATTACGCCAACAATTTTACTTATCGGGAATGCTGCTTGCGCTCCAGTTATGCCCCAACCATTCCGTTGCGTTACTCTTATCGGGGAACTTTTGACAACAACTTTATCGGCGCCAGCAATTACGCAGGGTGGGTGATACAGCTTTATGACAATTGCAACGCGATCGACTTTAAAGGGAGCAATTACATTGCAGGCTCTTCCATAGGCGGCGCAATAGACCCAAAAGTCAGTCCATCACAATTCAAGGCGGAGAGCACGAGGTTGTTGGCCTTGCGTGTTACCGCATCGGCGGCTTGACAACTCAAGATGCCGAATACATCAATGAGGTTGGCAATTGTCACGGGATTCGAATCGTCGGCAATTACTTCGAGCGATGCGCCTTGCCGATCTCTGCGGGCATGGCCGCATATGTTTTCGGTCTTGAAGTTGAAGGCAATTTTCTAAGCTGCTACGGGAGTGAGACCGCTTACAAGGCAGGGATCGAGCTTGGCTCCGTAAGCGGCTGGAAAATCCAGAACAATTCACTGCTCAAGGACGCCAATAACTTCCCGACAATCCGGTTCGGTTACAACCTGCTGGCATCCTACAGATACGCAGTTGCGGGAACAATAAAGGATAGCCATGTTCAGCGAAATGATCTGTCCAGCGGAATCGACTACGAAGTGGAAACATCAATGCCTGCGGGGCTTCTCGGCTATCTGTTTGGCAGCAATTACATGGATTTTACGAACACGAAGGATCTGACTGACGGGAACCCAATCACGTTCAAAACTTTTGGCAGACTTCATGAGTGGACCTCATGTCTGGGCGCTGCCTGAAGTTTGGAAATGGATCAATTATAAAAACGCTTGGTTCAAGCTTAAAATAGACGATGCGATGCTGAACACGTTGTATTATGTCGGGGTCAGCCTGATTCTGGGTCTTTTTCTGACAACGATCAACGCTTATGCTCTTACCCGAATGAAATTTAAGGGGCGGAAGCTGATTTGGGGCTGCATTATGCTGTCGTTGTTTTTGCCAGGCATCAACGCTTTGATTCCTCAGTACGTGCTGATGCGGGATCTAGGGCTGACGAACAGTTTAACGGGATTAATCATTTTGGACAGCTTTGGGGAAAGAGTGTTTTTCCTTATGTTTCTCGGCGGGTTTATGCAATCGCTGCCTAAGGAGTTAGAGGAGAGCGCCTTCATGGATGGCGCGTCCTTGTTCCAAGTGTTTTGGCGTATCATAGTTCCGTTGTCCGTACCTGGTATCGTAACTGTGGCTATTTTTAAATTTTTGGGCTTATACAACAATTTTCTTGGGCCGTTCATTTATCTAAGTGATCCGAAGAAGTATACGATTGGAGTCAATATGTACCAAGCCAATCAAATGATGCAATATACATCAGACTGGGTGACATTGTTTGCAGGCGTTATGATCGCAATGATACCCGCGATTCTCATGTATATGTTCTTCCAACGTTGGATTATTGAGGGAGCGACACTAGGTTCAGTCAAAGGATAGACGTGAAATTTTACTGATTGTTGCTTAAAGGCCGCCGTTAGGGAAATATGGATTCGTAACATCGGCCCTATTTAATGAATGATAATGTTGCGGAGTGTGATCAAATGAGACAATTTAGTAAGAAATTGTTTTTGTTGCTGTGCAGTCTATTAGCGACTATGGTAATAACAACTTGGGGTGTTATATCAATTTATGCGGCTACGGTCAACGAGTCGACTTCTCATCAGATCGTCATTAACGGGCAAGCCAATGCCGTAGTGGTGGTCCATGAAAATGCTAACAGCCAAACGAGTAAAGCAGCAAGCGTTTTAGTCGAATATGTAAAAAAGTCGACTGGGGCAGAATTGGCCATCATGACCGAAGAACAGCTGAACAATGCGGGTCCATTGTTATCTGGATTCGTTCATATTTACGTTGGTGAAAGCGCTCTTATACAAGACTCTACCCTGTCCGCGGATCTGCTAGGGTTAAAGGATGACGGTTTCATTATTCGACCCAATTCGGATCGTATCATGTTGATCGGAACCAACTCTTGGGGGACGATATTCGCTGTGAATGAATGGCTTGAAAGGTATATCGGTGTTCGTTGGATACTGCCTGGGGAGAGCGGAGAAGATGTGCCCATTCATACGGATGTTAGCGTACCAATTCAGGAGATCGTGAAGGAACCGGCGTTTAGTGACCGAATGATAAGCCCCATACTTCCGGGCGCCAATATCCGTTTTCCAGTTCAAGTCGAGTGGGCCGAACGGAATAATACACACTACTCTATAACATTCTCACATGCTTTATACAGTTATTTTCCGACTTCTTTATACGGTACATCTAATCCGGAATTTTATCCGACTCGAAACGGCGTACCGTATATACCGCCTGCCGGTGTGACAACAGGATGGCAGCCTTGTTTCTCTGTCAAAGGCACTGTGGATGCAGCTGTCCAGGGAGTTCTGAATTATTTTGCCGCTAATCCTACTGCAACTACGGCTTCGCTTGGCGTTAATGACGGGGGGGGATACTGTTTGGCGGATATAACCAACCCTGACAAAAACCTGTCTGATATTTATTACGATTGGGTGAACCAAGTCGTGGTACAGGTTCTCAACACCTATCCGGATAAAAGATTCGGATTGCTTGCTTACGGTCCTATCCAGACGCCTCCATCATTTCCTCTGCATTCAAGTGTTGTTCCCTTCATTACAAAAGACCGTATGGCGTGGAGCGACCCTCAGACTGCGTCAGATGATCAAGCTTTAACTTTAGGATGGGGACAAGTGGCAACCAACATAGGCTGGTATGACTATACTTATGGTTCGAGCTATTCTTTACCTCGTGTATACCCCCATTTAATGGCGCAATATTATCAGTTTGCAATGGAAAATAAAGTGTCATCACAATACACCGAGTTGTATCCGAACTGGGGCGAGGGACCAAAGGCGTGGGTTATGGCCAAATTGTTGTGGGATCCGAATCTGGATGTAGAGGCACTGCTCAATGAATGGTATGTTCGTACCGCCGGCGCTCAGGCCGCCTCTGAATTAAAAGCCTATTACGATCACTGGGAAAGCTTTTGGATGGGACGCGTGCAGCAAACGCAATGGTTCCAAGCTAGTAAAGACCGAATAAATTTGGAGTTCGCAAACTCCGGATATTTGAACATCGTAACAGAGGTAGAAATTGCAGAGAACCGACAGCGTCTGGAGGCTGCCTTAAGCAAGGCTGAGACCGAACAGCAGAAGGCTCGTATAACGATTCTGCTGCGAGAATTTGAACAATATGAGGCTGCCGCATTAAGTTATCCGAAGCAGGGTCAGCCGCCGTCCGACTCTGCGCAGGCGATAGCGGCCTTAGACAGGATCTCGGAAACCCTGGACACGAAGCTGCAGTGGGCGGTAAGGCGTAACGAGATACTCGATTCCCTTAAATCGGATCCGATTCTGATGCTTCCGTTTGCGCCTCCTCAATGGTCGGGATGGAACAGTCATGATTTCTGGAATTTAACTGACTACCTGAAACAAAGTGAGCCGAATGACGGATCGGTCCGCGAAAAGGTTCGTATACTTGAACAGGAAGCAGCTTCACCTAATATGCGGCACTTCGCCGGCTTGCTGCAGCAAGTTAGTGCTGCGCCTGCCACGCTGGTTGCGAATTCCTCCTTCGAAGAAGGGAACGGGGATGCCCCGCCCTGGTTGTTCTGGACTGAATCGACGGGAACGATTAAACGGGTTGAAGGAGTTGCGCGCACAGGGAATGCAAGCCTTCAAATCAACAATCTGCATCGTGGCGGACCCGCACAAATTATTCCGGTTCGTCCGGGGTTGATTGCTTCCAATGTATACTATTATACGCCTCCAGGAACTATGGGTAGCGGATCTGTTCAATGGGCCATCAATATGATGGATGCTGAGAAACGAACGCTATACAGTTTACGAAGCGATCAGAAAACAATTGTCAATACAGTCGGGCAGTGGGCTAGCATCAACTATTTGGAAGAGGTTCCCCCTTCCTTTCAAGGAAAGGAAATCAAATTTGTGCAATTTGTTGTCATTGTCGACAACATTCCTTCTGATACGTCGCTTTATCTCGATGATATTGGCGTTTATCAGAGCGAATTGCAAGGGGATGGTGATCTAAGTCTTTTGAGTGTGAGCGGAACGATCCAACCATTATTTAATCCGGCCGTGACCGAATATTCCGTCGAAGTAAGTAACGAAACGGCCAGAATAGAGATAACGGCAAGATCTGCGGATGAAGGTGCCCTGATGATGGTGTACGGAAACCCACTAATCGGAAAGATTCCGCGAACGTTTAATCTAAAGGTTGGCGAGAACGTCATTCCTATAGTAGTGGTGGCCCCGAATGGGGCGATAAAAACGTATACGGTTAGGATAATCCGAGAGTAAACCCTGATAGGGATCGGGGAAAATTAAGGGCCAATGAAAGGACGTTAGATATGGTGAAAATCCGATGGATGTTTTCAGTGTGGCTGATCAGTGCTTTGCTTTCTGCCTTGCTGTTGAATATAGGGAATGTCGAAGCGGCAACTTCTGCATCTACTATATCGGCAGGAGCAAATCCATTCGCAATAGCGGCTAATCCGGTGACGAATAAGATTTATGCGGTAAATGCAACGGGAAACAGCGTAACGGTCATTGACGGATCGAATAACAGCACAGCGACAGTGTCTACCGGAGCAGCGGTGAATGGAAAGCAACCAAGACCAATTGCAGTTGCGGTGAACCCGAAGACTAATAAAATATATGTCGTAAATTCAGGTATTGGTACCGTAGCGGTGATTCATGGGGAGGACAACACTACGGATCATGTGTCGGTAGGTTTTAATCCTCAGGCAGTGGCCGTAAACCCGGTAACCAACAAAATCTATGTGGCCAACCGCGACAGCAATACGATCACCATGATCAATGGGACGAATAACAACCCCGTAACCATATCATTGAAAGTAGGTACTGTTACTGGTTTGGGGCCGCAAGCAATAGCGATCAATCCGATAACCAATAAAATTTATGTAGCTAATTTTCTCAGTAATACGATTACAGTTATTGACGGATCGTCCGACAAAGCGATCAAACATATATCAGCAGGGTCACGTCCTACAGCAGTAGCGGTTAACTCGAAAAGTAACAAAGTCTATATAGCTAATGCAGTCAGCAATAATGTATCGGTTATAAACGGAACGGATGACATTGTTGTAGCTCCGGCGATTCCGACCGGTCTAAAACCGACTGCGGTGGCTGTAAATCCGAATACGAACCTTGTATATGTAGCCAACTACGACAGCAGAAACGTGACTATTATTAACGGTGCCGATCATACAACAGTTTCGATCAGTACAGGGACAAATCCGAAATCCATTGCAGTTAATACATTGACTAACAATATTTTTGTAACGAACTATGGCAGCAACAGCGTTACGAAGATAGACGGTACTTCTGGCGTGCCCGTTACCACCACATTACTTGTTGGTACAACGCCATTTGCAATTGCTGTCAATCCGGTAACCAACCGAATATATACTGCCAACAACGGCGGAGGCAATGTTACGGTTATAGATGGAGCGGACAATAACACTACTCTTGTTCCTGTGGGAACGCATCCTGCTGCTGTAGCGGTAAATTCGACTACTAATAAGGTTTATGTAGCGAATAAGGACAGCGATGAAGTAACAATAATCGATAGAACGAATGGAACTACTGCAACCGTTCATACTGGAGAAGCGCCAACAAGTATAGCGATTAACCCTATAACGGGCAAAGCCTACGTGGTGAACTTTAGCAGCAATAACGTTACGGTTATCGATGGTACAAATAACAACGTTATTTCTACCGTTGCAGTGGGAATCAATCCGCAGGCTGTGGCTGTCAATGTAGCGACTAACAAAATTTACGTGGCTAATTTGTTTAGCGACGACGTTACGGTCATTGATGGGAACGACCTCAGTACGACTACCGTTCCAGTAGGTCAAGCACCAACAGCAATAGTCGTAAACTCTGCTACCAACATGATTTATGTAGCTAACTACAACAGTAATACGGTTACGGTGATTAATGGACTTAATAAGACTACCATTGCCGTTCCAACCGGAGAAGCACCAACGGCATTAACCGTTAATCCTGAAACAAACAAAATATACGTTGCAAATTTTAGAAGCAGTAATGTTACTGTGCTTGATGGAAAAGACAACACAACTGCAACGGTTTCACTTGGCTCGGGCCCGACAGCAGGTCGAAACCCGCTATCCTTAGCTGTGAATCCACTTACTGGGAAGGTCTATGTGGCTAACGTTTCTAGTAACAATGTGACGGTGATTGACGGTGAAACCAATCATACTGTTTCCGTAGCTGCGGGAATTCTTCCTTTTTCGGTGGTAGTTAATCAGGCTAACCATAAGGTATATGTAACGAACCATGGGGGCGAAAATGTAACCGTAATTGACGGGACAACCGCTGGAGCTTTTACTCCTTTTACCGTAACAGTACCGGTTGGAAAAAATCCGCAAGCAATAGCCGTAAACCCGTCCTTAAACGAATATTACGTAACGAACAGTGGAAGGAATGATGTAACGGTAGTGACTGAGCAATCTGTTGTTCCAGGTTTACCGGAGGTACTGATTTCCCCGCTTCCTGAGAATACGTCGGATACGACGAATCCGATGTTTACCTTCCTGGGTACTAACAACTCACAGCGCATTTACTATCAGGTAGATTCACTGACTGGATCATGGCACACAGCATCTCCTAACGGGGCCGACTGGGTAGGCATTGTGGCGGACTTAAGTAAAGGAATGCATACTCTTTATGCATTTGCTGCCGATGGCTTGGAAGCAACCACTGCGAATAGCGGATCAGCCATTGAAATCGGGAAGATCAGCTCCTATGGTTTTCTGGTGAATCCGCCCCCACCAGTTACAACGGCAGGGGTTCAAGGGGTATTGGTCAACGGTTGGTATAAGTCGGATGCTTCTGTCACGCTGGAGGTATATTACAATAAGGATAACGTTATGCGAACGGAATATAGCTTGAACGCTGGCGGTACATGGATTGAATATGAAACGCCAGTCGTTTTGGAGGATAGCGGTATCCATACGATGCATTACCGCTCGGTAAATAAGCAGATGATCGAGGAAGAACCGAAGACGATTGAAGTCCGTATCGATAAGCAAGCCCCAGACTATAGACTGTATGTGGGGGAGGTCTTAATCTCAAACGGTATGAACCTGCAGGACGGGATGCCGCTTGAATGGACGTTCGAATTTAACGATCCTCTATCAGGTGTAGCAGATAAATCGGTTACGGTCAGCGATATCGTGTATGGTCCTATGACTTTTCAGCAATCTTTCACGAAGGATTGGGCTGGACAGCTCGGACCACACACCGTTACGGTTTTTGTCATGGATTATACAGGGAACTTCAAGTCGGATACAATGACGGTAAACGTTATAACAAGTATAGAATCAATGCTGCAACTGGTGGAGCGTTATACGATATCTGGCGATGTAACGGATCCTCTTGTCCCTCAGCTTCGTAACGCATTGAAACAAGTGGAGCACCAGTTGGAAAAGGGGAATTTCAAGAATGCATCCAAGCATATGCAGGACTTCGTAAAACATATGGAAAAAGAACAAATGCAGAAACATATTTCAATCTCTGCAAAAGCAGCTCTCCGAGCCGATGCAGAAGCCCTTTACCAGGAGTGGAATGGTCTTTGATGAGCAAGAAGAAGATCGGGTGCATCTCTTGCGTTGGTACGGAGTGGGAATGAAATTTAATTTGTAACAGGGGTGAGTGAAATTCGGTATGTTGCGTGAGTCCTAGAAAGGTATTGTCGTTTCTATTAATGGTGACTTTGTTGTTGTCTATATAGAACGGTCATCCAGCAGTGGGAGCTGCTGTGGAAGCAGGAGGCACAAGTGTTGAACGGTACAGAATTATTTGTTGCTGATGCTGCCTTTCATCATATTGCTGCGTCAGGCATGACGGAATAATCCAAGTCACTTATCCAAAGCGATAAAGGAGGAACCTCAGGTTCCGTCTTTATCGCTTTGATTTGCCATACCTAAGGTACATGATCCATGCAATAAATGGAATGACTACTCCGTAAAAAAAACCACTATATGGAGAATAAGGAACAAATGGATACCGCCGCCGGGAATATCAAAATCAATTTTATACAGGTCTGCATGATCCTAATGCTCGTGAACGGTCTGATGAATCATGTCATTGTGAACCCCATGCTGCTTGATGTGGCTGGCCGGGACGCCTGGATTTCCGGAAATAGTAGAAGAAAAGGATATGGAAAATTAGCGTTTGAGAAGTTACTTGAATTATTACACACTAAAATATAGATCTTGAAGTTATGTATTGGAATAATATTGGATATGGATTTTGGAAAACGCTTGGATTTACTGAGAGAAGTTTATATGAGACTAGAGGGAACGATCGAAAAGTCGTTACACTAACGGTAAACGAAGCTGCAGCAACCCACACCAGGAGGAGATCGGCTTGCTATAAATCGGAAGATTGTTTATGAGGAGGATGTGAACTAAGCTAAAGGGAACGTTACTAGAAAAGGGATCACTTACTGCTGTTGCAGTTTAGGTGATCCCTTTTGTCGGCTCAAGTAACGGACAGAAGATCGGAATATAACATAATTATCGAAGCTCGCACATAAATCAGCTTACTTATTACCCTATAATATATGTAAAAAGAAGAAAGAAGCGATGACTCTATGCTGGCAGAATGTCCTAGCATTATTTTAATTACCGGAATAATGGCGAGTGGAAAATCAACAGTAGCACAGTTGCTTGCCGAACGGTCCGAGAAATCGGTGCATTTCCGGGGAGATATTTTCCGGAGAATGATTGTTTATAATCATAAAGAAGTTCAGCCAGACGCTGGAAGTGATGATCTGGATCAATTACGGCTACGATATCGGTTGGCGGCACAATCAGCTGATGGCTGTTTTCAAGCAGGATTTACAGTTGTAGTTCAAGATGTCGTAATTGGACCAATGTTGAATGATTTTATAGCTTATATCCAAAACAGTCCTTTTATGTGGTGGTTCTTTGTCCAAACTCGTCGGTTGTCAGACAAAGGGAATCGGCCCGTTTAAAAAAAGGATATGGTGTTTGGACCGTTGAAGGGTTGGATAGTCTGTTGCGAAATGAAACACCTCGAATCGGGATGATGTGGTTGGACTCATCTGAATTGACCCCGGAAGAAACCGTTAATGAAATTATATCGAGATTGCAAGATGAGGCACTTCTAAAATAAGTGACTTACTTAGTAGAAATTTCAAATAGTCATTTAAGAAAATTAACAGTGAAACAATCCAATCATGCTTACAAGGATGCATTAAACCCAATATATTTTTACTTTGACTCTAACGGCGGCCGGGATAACAAATGGGGGATGGATTATTGGACATCACAATCGGATCCGGTAAATATATGGCTTGGCACGAGCAAGCATTCATTAATAAATGGAGTAAACATAAAAGGTATCTTCTAACCAATTGAGACAGTGTAAAAAAGCGTACTCACCAAGATTTGTAATGATATACTGAAGGTAGATGTAAGTTGTACCCTTTTCGCGAGCCAGATGCCCTATGGGCGGAATTATGACAGGAGAGCTGTGCTTTCCCGTGTCACGTTCCGGTCCATACGGGCATTTTTTTGTTCCCGTAAAGTACCGAATAATAAGGAGGATGCCTATGGCAGAAGATTATGGTATTTTATCCGAGGAGCGGTTTACTACGATGGAAAAAGTACGTTTGTACCGAAAATTTGAAAAGGTAGTCAAAAAGCGAGATTCTTCTTTGATTGACAAGTCCCTCTACACGTTTCTGTATGTCTACTGTGGTTATATTGCACACTACAACATCTATACCTATCGTGAGCACTATGGCGATCAACCGCTAAGCTAGTCATCCGCGAGTAAGCTTCGACAGCAAGTTAAATCAAGATATCGATACAACCCTCGCCTCCACCATGTAAGCCCCGAACGCAAGAGGTCGGGGTCTTTCTATGCCTTCAAATTGTAGCCTTTTAGTCGCCAACTTAATATAAGATTACAATTTTTTAGAAACCCAGTAGCCCATTTGACTATTGGGTTTCTCTTGTTTTCTCATCCTATTTCAGGTTACCAGGAAGTTTGATTATTTTGATTTTTCTGAAATTAGTAGAGCAATTCATTCCATTTTATGGTATTGTGATGAGTGTCATAATATAGGGGCTGTGTAAGGATGATAGGGAATACGACAGAGAAAGAACGGACGATATTTGATCATACTGGAAATACAATTAAGACAGAAGATCGAGAGATTCGAATTCTTGCCAAGTATGAGGCACCGCTGGTTGTCGTACTAGGAAATGTGCTTAGCGATGAGGAATGCGATGAGCTAATTAAACATTCTAGGGAACGATTGCTACGTTCAAAAATAGGTGAAGATCGTACGGTCAATCAAATCAGAACGAGCAGCGGGGTGTTCTGTGAGGAGAATGAGACGATTACAAGAATCGAGAAGCGATTCTCTCAAATTATGAATATTCCTATTGAGCATGGTGATGGCTTGCAAGTTCTGCTGTATACCCCTGGCCAAGAGTATCAACCTCATTATGATTTCTTCGCAGAAACGAGTCGAGCAAGTGCCAACAATCGAATTAGTACGCTCGTGATGTATTTGAATGATGTGGAGGAAGGCGGAGAAACGGCGTTCCCCATGCTTAATTTATCTGTTTTTCCTAACAAAGGCATGGCGGTCTACTTCGAATATTTTTACAGTAATCATGAATTAAACGATTTCACCTTGCATGCAGGTACACCAGTGATCAAAGGGGAAAAGTGGGTTGCAACGATGTGGATGAGAAGACAAGCCTTTCGCTTCTCCTAGATGTATGATCATGTACGGAGCGATTTGGAAGCAATGGAAAGTCAGGTCGTTACTAATTCTAGTAACTCTTAAGTGACATCAAAACTATGACTATACCCGTAGAAGCCTGTGTGGCGTGATCTTCGGACAGGGGTTCAAATCCCCACGCCTCCATACCAGTACGGAAAAGGACACCTATGCGGTGTCCTTTTTTTTGGTGGGCGAAGTTTGAGGAGAACATCTGTCCGAAGAGGATAGGGGTTCAGTCCCGCGCACGGGAGCGGAGTAAGGGATGTTTTTCTTGCCTGATCGAGGACAAGATACAGTAGAAACGGTAATTCTGATTCAAAATAATGAATCAAGTTTTACAATAAACGGGCTTTATTTATATATGGAAGGTATTTGTAATTTAATTAACGAATTTACATAGTAAAGCAACCGAGAGGAACGATATGCAATATGCATTAACTAGCGAGATGTTTTGGGTGGTTTCTGTCTTAGAAGCAGCGATTCCAGGCATGGAGTGGGCTCAGGAGAAGGCACGGAAAAGCTGAAGAAGTTAAGCCTTAGTGAGCATCCTTATTGGAAGCACAAATAAATCTACTGGGGTCTCTAATGAACAATAGAATTCGTGAACTGTTAATGGAGAGTACACTATGCTCAAAAAGAGAACTCGTCTCAATTCTAATTAATAGAGCAGAGAAAAAACAGAGTAACCAAGTGTTTCACAGTATATTTCAACAATTTCTAATTGATTCGAAGGTGAGCCTAGCAGCTCCATTCGTGATGGTGGGGCCTAAGAGGGGATTATCATGTTTTGTTTCGGATTTTCTGTCTTTCTATGTAACGGGCAGTGATTATGAAGAGCAGATTAAGCTATTGAAAAGTCTGCTACAGGATTTAGATGATCTCCATGAGTCTAAAAAGCCCATATTGAAAATGACTACTGCTCAAAGCTTACTTCAAATACTTGAGCGTTTTGGAGCTAGGCGTTTTCTGGCTCGCAATACTAGTGGTGTACCTATTCGGTTCTATTTCGTTCCGTATGGCAACAGAAGCATGAATGCAGGATACTTCCCGCATCTTCATTTAGTGGTCATTTACAAGAATGATCTTGATAGCAATTCCAACCCAGAGTATATTTTCATGCATGAGTTAGGACATGTAGTTCAAGTGCGCATGACGAAGAGCCTAACAATTGTACCAAGCTCATTTAAGGAAGCTGTAAGAGGAATGTTTAAGCCCTGCTCAGATGAAGTATTAGCCGAAGTTTTTGCAGATTGCTTTTCTTTAGCAGTTATGAAGGGAACATCATTTGAAGAGAAGAATCCCTTCTGTACTACATTTTTACAGGAGCATCAAATTCTACTTAGAGATTACTTTTCATCCATATTTAAAGCTAAATGAACGCAACGGGAGCAGAAGGGAGGATTAATAATGGATGCACGTATTTTCAATAATGATATAGTATCCCTTGAAACTACAGATGACGATAACATCATGTCTATTAAATTAAGTGCCTCAAAGCGGCATCGAAATCAACCGCTAAGGTAGTAATCCGCGAGTAAGCTTCGACAGCAAGGTAAATCAAGATATCGATACTCCCCTCGCCTCCATACTGAAAACCTGCTCCTGGAGCGGGTTTTTACCTTTTCATGAGCAGACTGCTACAGTTAACGATGCAGTAAATGCTGCAATCATTTGGCTGACTTTGAAGAGTTGACGTTGTAAACAGACAAACATGGTATCCGGGTGATGCTCGATTTGGTGTTCAAGTAGTTTTGATGTTAATTTTTCATCTGCATTTAGCTGAATGTAATAGATTTCAATTCCTTCAGGTAAATGAATGGGAAGAAAAAATACTGGCCATGGAGTATCTCTGGTCATAGCCCCGTCAAGTAGAAAGTGAAAGAAGAGATATATCTAAGCGGCGATCATCTCTCGGTATTCAATGGTAGAGGAGTCGCTGAGTTTTTGTTTGGAAATGTTTTTCGTTATAATGATGCTATTAAGCTAACAGGAGAATAGGAAACATGAAATCAATCATCCAAGTGGAAGAAGCAGAGCAGTTTATTCGGATATGTTATGGTGAATTAGGGAAATCGGATGAGGTGATCGAAGCTAGAGTTAGGGAGATTAAACATTTAATGACAGTGCAAGGCTACTATACCCATACCTTCGAAGAATTAGAGTATGGAGCCAAGCTAGCTTGGCGCAATAGCAATCGCTGTATTGGTAGGCTCTTCTGGAATATGCTTACCGTATTTGATGCGCGTGAACTAGATACAGAGGAAGAAGTTTATGGAGCGCTACTTCAACATCTTGAGTATGCAACTAATGATGGCAAAATCCGTCCAACAATCACCATATTTAAGTCGACAATGGACTTGTCGAAGCAAATTCGAATTCTTAATCATCAATTAATTCGATATGCTGGATATGAAACTGAACATGGGATTACAGGCGATCCACATTCTATCAAATTCACTCAATTCTGTGAACAGCTTGGATGGGAAGGTAGAGGAGGACATTACGATGTTCTACCTATAGTAATCCAAATTGGAGATCGTGAACCAAGACTTTTCGACCTTCCACAAGCCTGTATTCTGGAAGTGCCTATTACCCATCCTGAGATAGAAGGTTTTGCTGATTTGAATCTGCAATGGTACGCTGTTCCAGCTGTATCAGACATGTTTTTGGATATTGGTGGTATCCGATATATGGCTGCACCTTTCAATGGTTATTATATGGGGACCGAGATAGGTGCTCGCAATTTAGCTGATGTTGAACGTTACAACATGCTTCCGAAGGTAGCTTCTATTATGGGATTAGATAGGAAGCGAGAGTCAACTCTATGGCGAGATAAGGCTTTGATCGAACTGAATGTAGCTGTGCTCCACTCCTTTCAGGAGAACAAGGTAACGATAGTCGATCATCATACAGCTTCCAGGCAACTCCAAGGCTTTGAGCAGAATGAACAAAAGCAAGGAAGAGAAGTAACTGGCAACTGGACATGGTTGATCCCACCTGTTTCACCTGCTACAACACATATTTTCCACCGAAGATATGATAACACAATACAGAAACCTAATTTCTTCCATACGGAGACAACAAAGTCTAATTGAAATTATAGATTAAGGAAATTGTCGTTATAAAACGAAGGAACACTCAAGAAGAGAACAGAGCGTATGCATGAATAGAGTTTTTGAAAACTACCACTTAAGGAAGGTGTGAAGATATGATTGACCGTAATGACCTTCAGGAACTCATCCGAATGACAGGTGAACGGGCGACGATAGATGCGAAAGCAAATAATACCTACATTGTATATAAGATTGCGGATGGAACCATTGTAAAAGAGTATCCGAATGGGGAGATTGTTCCCGTGAATGTGAATTACTTCCGTACAGTGCCTTAATAAATCGACAAGATGGTCATTCTGTGATATGGTAAAAGCATCCCATAGGCATTCTACTCTTCGGAGTAGAGTGCCTTCGTGCATACTTACGGGGATTTTACATTAAATGTATCCGATTGGATGTGGATGCGAAGTTTACGTCAGAGGTTACGGTCATTTCAGAGGATAATGAGTTTCTTCTCTCGGTCGTTAACCCTTAACTTCACCCATTCGTGTCAGTGGCGGCCGAAGAGAGGTTACTGGAACATATTCAATAAATGATGGGGGTAATTAACTTGGACAAGATTAATGTAGGCATAGTGGGTTACGGAAATTTGGGCCGTGGCGTTGAATCGGCCATTCGGCAAAATCCGGATATGGAGCTTGCAGCAATTTTTACTAGACGTCAACCCGAAAGCATGCTTTCATCTGCAAAAATGGTACACGTGTCTGAAATCGATAATTATATAGGGAAAATCGATGTGATGATATTATGCGGCGGTTCGGCAACGGATTTACCGGAGCAAGGCCCGTCTATCGCCTCCATGTTCCATACCGTGGACAGCTTTGACAGGCACGCTAAAATCAATGAATATTTTGATTCGGTAGATGCTTCGGCAAAGAAAAGCGGACATGCCAGTGTAATTTCAACAGGATGGGACCCGGGACTGTTTTCACTAAACCGTTTGCTGGCAGAAGCCGTATTACCTGAAGGAAAGGAATATACGTTCTGGGGCAAAGGGGTGAGTCAAGGGCATTCGGACGCGATTCGTCGAATTCAAGGCGTAAACAACGCGGTGCAGTATACGGTTCCTAATGAGGAAGCGGTTAACCTGGTAAGAAAGGGAGAGAATCCGGTATTGTCCGCAAGAGATAAGCACCTGAGAGAATGCTTCGTTGTAGCGGAGCCTGGTGAAGATCTGTCTCGCATCGAAAAAGAGATTATAACGATGCCGGACTATTTTGCCGATTACGAAACTCAAGTCCATTTTATTAGTGCCGAAGAATTGCAGGAGAAACATTCTTTAATGCCTCACGGAGGACTTGTTCTTAGAAGCGGGATAACAGGAGCCGATAGCAAGCAAATTATAGAATTTGGACTTAATCTGGCCAGCAACCCTGAATTTACCGGCAGTGTACTGGTCGCTTATGCTAGAGCAATCAGCAGATTTGCGAAGGAAGGCTTTGTAGGGGCGAAAACGGTATTCGACATTCCTTTTGGCTACTTGTCTCCCAAATCGGCTGAACAGCTTAGAAGAGAGTTGTTATAACGTTCTCAAGTCTCGTAAAAAGGGAATTATCCACAGGGTTATACACAATGCTCACAAGCAAAAAAACCTTGGTGTGCATAACTCTTTTGCAACATATAAACATATCCACAGCATCACATATTCACACAGAAGTTCCACTGACATAAGAAAGGAGCTGGAACCCCTCCGAAAGGGTGCTTTTTGCATGCTACAGGGCAAGGAGGAGAACCCCTGTCCGAAGGAGGACATTGGGGTCGATCGCGCGGACCGGAGCGGAGGAAGCACGCAATCGAAATCAACCGCTGCGGAAGCTCCTCTTTCAATTTCCCTTACACGTTCGGTTTTCTTTTCAGTTCTGGAATTTATGTAAAAGCATTGGAGAAAGGGGAAAGATTTGATGTTACGTTCGAGAATTTATTACGTGAGTCAGCAAGCATGACGGTTGAGGAGTTAGCTTCAAAACACCTGAGTGTTGATCTACGAGAGGCAGAATTCTGGGAAAATGCAGCTAGATTGGTTATGTCGGACATTAATAAGTTTTTGGAATTGACCGAAAAAAATGAATGAAGTAAAAGTGATGCCGCCACTAGGGCGGCATTCTCGTTTAGACAAAACTTGCCGTTACAGAGAACGGTATCATAAATAGTGGTAAAGCGGAGAGTTGAGGTAATAATTGAGATGAAGGATGTTTTAGTACGAGACGATAGACCGTCATCCGTTTTTTTCTGGAGCACCGCTAAGGTGGACTGGTATACTGAAGTCATGAAGCCGGTCCATAGGAAAGAAGGGATACCCGCATGCAACTGGAATTACACGCAAGCGAATATAAAGTGACTACCGAAGGCATAACGGTAGAGCTGCTGCCCAAGGAGTTCGCTCTGTTGCAATTTCTCCATCGCAACAGAGGCCGTACATTCAGCCGGGAACAGCTGCTGGATAAAGTATGGCCGCTGGAATATCCGGTTGAGCGCACGGTGGATGACCATATATACAGGCTTCGTAAGAAGCTAGACCATTTTGCAGGCTTGGAAATTAAGACGGTCCGGGGATTCGGCTATTGTCTGGCTGTACAGAGTCCAAAGAACGCAGCGGAAGCGAACCCCACCGTCCGGGATCCGGAGCTGAATGAGACTATGCGGGATATATTCGAGAAATACCACCAATACGGCCAGGGCCGTTCGATGCTGACCCTTGCACGCCAACAGGATGTGCTTGGCTATGAGCTGGACCCGTTCTATTCCGTCTATGTCCGTTTTGTACAAGGGGATCTGGAATGGCTGCTGAATACGGACGAGGTTCCGCTGAACGAACGCTTTTATTCGCTGCTGTTGTTTTATATTCTCACGGGTAACCCGAAACAGAAGCTGGCACTCTGCGAGCAAGTGCTAGAGAAGAAACTATTGTCTCCAGCGCAGCATAGAGAAATGGAGATTCTCAACATTCTTGATTGGTATACGCTGGCGGGAGAGCCCGATAAAGCGCTGGAACGCTTGAAGGTGAGTCACACCGTGATCGCCGAACCGGATTATGAGTATTTCATCCCGCAAACGGCTATTTCGGAGCTGTTTGTGCACCTGGTCGCAGGGGCGGAGGAGCGCGTGCTGGAGAAGATGGCGGAAGCCATTGAAGCCGGGATTTTGTCCGTCAAGCCTTTTTTGCGTGAGATCGGCAGTTACAAGGTGGTCAAGGGACTGTGGATGTTGCGGCGTCATGCATGGCGTGAAGCGGAGAATCTGCTGGACGAAGGGCTCCAGGTGCTGGACAGGTCCGGTTTTGTGCCGATGAGGCTGTATGCCCTGCATCGGATTATTCATTACTGCGGCATGTTTCCACCGGGGAAAGAATTGCGGCAGAAATATACAGATTTTTTTGAAGAAGAACAGGAGCGGATTGGCCTCCAAAAGCTGTTAGGGCCGCTGGAAGCTACGTTGCTGAACGAGATGAACCGTTTCTGATTATGCTCTGACATTTCTCCGTTACAGTAAATTATACGATCTTACTGCGATTTGGAGGAATGAGGAATGACCGCTTCACAACAAGCAGGAGCAAGCCTGTTTCACAACAAAGTATACGTGCGCATATATAGTGCCTTTGCCGCAGCGACCTTTGGCGACTGGTTCGACACGTTGGCGATCCAGGTGCTTGTGGGGTATCGCTGGCAGGCCAGTCCGCTGATGCTTGCCCTGATTCCGGTCGCCAATGCGCTGCCCAGCATCCTGCTCGGTTCGGTTGCGGGTGTCGCTGCCGATCGGCTGAACAAGCTGAAGCTGATGCGTATTTGCGATCTGCTTGCGGCAGTTCTGACCTTGTTGGTGTTATTGGCTCCGAATATGGTATGGCTGCTTCCTCTGCTTATGCTGCGTGCGGCTATCTCTACGTTAAATGTGCCCGCTCAGCAGTCGTTGACACGCAGTATCGTCAGGGAGGATCAGCTGCTTCAGGCGACCTCGCTCAACGGAATCGTCAACCAGGGCTCCAAAATCGCCGGTCCTTTATTAGGCGGATTCGCCTTGTCCCTCTTGTCGCCGCAGTGGTGCATTTTGCTGTGCGCCTGCTTCAGGGCGGGTTCTTATCTGCTGCTGCTCACTGTCAAGAATGCGGAGGCTGGAGACGGCAGGGAAGCGGTTGAAGGGAAGCATCCGTCCGTGCCGGCGCCGGAGCCGGAGCCGGAGCAGCGGGTTCCGCTGCGTATCATGTGGAAAGAAGGCTGGAGCTTCATTCTGCACAGCCGACTGCTGCTGACCACCATGCTGTTCGGATTAACCGGAACGCTCGCAATCCAGATGGTCGACTTTCAGTTCACCAGCCTCTTCCGGGCGGTTGCGCCGGACCAGGAATCTTTGCTCGGCTGGATGGTGGCGGCAACGGGCGCAGGCGCCATACTCATCATTGCAGCGATGAGTCAAATGAACCATGCAACGGGTTATGGATGGAAGTTCGGAAGTGGTTATGCGCTGATCGGCCTATCTGTTGGAGGGCTGGGGTTGCTCCCTGCCGGGGTTTCCGTGCTTCCCGTGCTGGCACTAGGGTTCGTGCTGGGCATCGGCAACGGCATGTTCATGGTTACATTCAACTATTGCCTGCAGAAAGAAACGCCTCCGCATATGATTGGCCGTGTGTTCGGGATTCAGAGCACAGTCCTTGGGATTGTTATGATTGGAGCGCCGCTGTTTGGGGGACTTCTGGTTCAAGTTTCCGGTCCCGCGCGTACCTTCCTGAATTTCGGTATGGTGATTACCGTGATCGGCCTGCTGGGCATTTTGTTCGGAAAGGTATTGTGGCCTGCGTCGAAGGTGTCGAGCTGCAATAGCCCTGTGGAGCAGACAATGGGGGAGAGTGTAGGAATCTGAGAACATGCGTGTAATTTGTGCATCTGGTCGGAAACTGCCGTCCTCATAGCCTTTAATAATGCTTGCCTGTACTGCTTGTGCTACTGCTTTCTGTGCCCAAGCACCGATCTTCGCTGTGTCTGTGAAAGTCAGTGCCGCTGCTTCTCCATGCGGTGTCAACATATTCATCAGCATAAATATGAAGGAGAAGAAAATATGAATCTAGGCGCATTTTCTGTAAGTTTAAACGTAAAAGACATTAAGGTATCTAAATCTTTTTACGAAAACCTCGGATTTCAAGCTTTTGGTGGAGACATTACACAAAATTGGCTTATTATGAAGAATGAAAATTGCGTAATTCGAGAAATTCAAAAGCAGCTTAAAGCAAAAGGAATGAAAATGCTGACTGAAGCAGATGAAACAAAAGAAGGACCAGCACATTTTGTTATTGAAGATCCAGACGGGAATCAAATTCTTGTCGATCAACATCGATAGAATATGCATACCAGCATCTCTTGAATATCCTTATATGTGTTAAAGCACTTCTAACTACAAACAGGTACTTTCCTATTATAAGGAAAGTACCTGTTTGTTGATGGCTATCAGTTGATGCAGCTATATGGATAATCTGGATTTACATTCTATTTTGCGTTTTCATCTGGCTGATGAATACCAAAAATATTTCCTTCGGTGTCCATATAGTACCCTTGCCAAGCCATACCAGGCAGTGCATACTTAGGCAATGCGACTTTGCCTCCATGATTAATAATTTTTGCTTCAGTAGAATCGTAGTCTTTCACTCCCATTGTACATGCATAGCCATTCAAAGCCTTACCTGGTTCTGGGGAAGAACCTTGGCGCTGCATCAAAGCTCCGTTAATGCCAAGCTCATTTGCATCGCCCGTTACAGCTCCAAAATAAGGCATTCCAGCATAACTACTCCAATCTTCAAATATCCATCCGAAAACCTCTCCATAAAACTTTTTAGCACGCTCCATGTCATCTACATGAATTTCGAAATGAACTAATCTGCCCATGATTTCCTCCTAATTTTGGATTCCTTTAAATCTTTTATTATGATCTCTTTTTGATTCTTCTTCCTCATTATTATAATCTATATATAGAAAAATTTTCAATTTTACTCTTGTAAAGTATGATGCATTCGAGGGGTTACAAATTCTGAGTTTTGGATTCAACAAGCCTTATGCCCATACAGAAAAGAGCCTACGCTGGATCCCGGCGTCAGGCTCTTTCATTATAGTCGGCTATTGCCGATTTCCTCAAATGGGTACAATACGCTTCCAACTCGTGAAACGGTACCGTATAGAGGGCAAAGTCGTTCACGATGGATTTGGTGGAGCCGGGCAGAGCGAGGAATTTGGCAAAGAGCCGATCGAGTCTATCGTCAGCCGCGGAAGCCCAGAACTGAACCTGCCGGACGTCGGGATTGCCTTCTTTGATGGCATAGAGCAGTGCGCGCAGTCCCTGTACGAACAAGGATGTACGTCGCAGCCCTTCCTCAATAAAGGCTACCTCGATCTGACAAATATGCTTGTCCTCATAATCGCCGGGACCCGTGCCGTAACCGAAGCCGGCCGCGCCGACCATGTGGTAGGACTCCTCGTTGATAACGAGCATCGCTTTGCCTAGAAAGAGCGGACTGCTGATGAAGCTGAGCTTCATAGCGAAAGGGTAAGGCAAGTTCAGTTCGTCGTGATGGCTAAGCAGGAAGTCCATGTAGGCTTCATGGTCCATTTCAAATTCGCAGATTCGGAATTCGAAAGACATTAAGTCGTTGGCTGTACTCTAAGGGTATCGTTAAGCTTTACGATTTTGCCGAAGCCGCTTCCTTTAACGATTTCTTTGACGTCGGGCTTTGCTGGATACATGACGGATCGCCTCCTATATGGTATTTAGTTCCTTTTTATTATACCTTGGTAAATCTTTTTAGGGTATCCCTTAGATTGTTAATTTTCTCACAGAATACGATTTCTTTGCCATGAGTGCCTTCACGTACGGAGCTCGCGCTTGTGAATTTGGAGTACAGCCTGCATAAATAGTCGTTTTCGGCCAAGGCAGCGAGCCTGATTTCCTGCACCTCCGGGTGCTCCTCGATAATCTTATTCACCATAAATAGCAATCCCTGGAGAAAGATCCGGGATCCTCGGTAAGCTTTATCAGCTATGGCCACATCCAACCAGGCGACAGCCTTATCCTGAAATTCCTGCTCCGGCGTACCGTAGTAATAGGCTCCTGCTCCGACCACACGTTTGTCGTCATTCTTGACCACAACCAAGTGCCCTTGAGCAATGTAGGAATAAATGAGGGTTACCATTTCCAAGGTGGTAAAAGAAAGGTGGAGATCACGCTTATGAGCTAACAGAAATAGACTGGCTTTGGCGAAATCGTCATCGCTCACACATTTTTGGCAGTGCATCGTCATCATGGGTCTCCTTCCTGACTTCCAGTTGTCATCCGATTCTCTTCTGAAGTGTAAGCTCCAACGATTGGTGAATTTGCGGGTGCTCGGCCATTAGACGATGGAACGCTTCTTGTCTGACGGACAACAGCACCGAAGGTCCCAACGCCCTTACCGTAGCGATCCGGGGGATGTTGTGAAGCAATGCGATTTCGCCGAAATGATCGCCGTCCTGCAGCACGGCGACCCGTCGTTCTCCTCTATCAGGCATACGCTTCGTGACTTCAAATTTACCACGGACAATGATGTAAAATTTGTTGCCTTCCTCGCCCTCGCTAACAATATTCTCGCCTTCCTTACAGGTTTCGGTTGTAAACAGCGCAGCGATGACCTTAAGCACCGGTATTTCAATGCCATTGAGGAAGGGAAGCTTGGCAAGTCTGTCAATATCGACCGTCGCGTAGAGCCCATCCTGAGACAGGTTAAATCCGAACTGCTTATCCCAGAGACTGCGATAAAGTTCATTCTTCTGCAGAAGCTCTTGGTGGGTACCGGAGTCCGCGATTCGGCCATCCTGGAATACATAGATGCGGTCGGCGTTCTTGACAGAGGCCAATCGGTGGGTCACGGATACAATCGTCTTCTCGGTTCGGAGCCGATCAATGAGCTGATTGATGTCCGCTTCGGCAGCCGGATCCAATGCTGATGTTACCTCATCGAGCAGCAGCAGCTTCGGCTTCCTCAGGAGCATCCTCGCAATCGACAAGCGTTGTCGTTCGCCGCCGGAAAGAGAGCCCCCTTCATGATGTACTCTTGTATCGTATCCGTATGGCCAGCTTGCAATGACATCATGGATGCGCGCCTGCTTCGCTGCCTCAATCATTTCATCTTCCGAAGCATCACTGTCCAGCAGCAGGTTATCCCGAATTGTCGTATTAAATAAGAAGGTATCCTGCGTAACAAGTGTAGCTTGCTTTCGTAAAGAAGCCTCGCTTATGGTGCGCATGTCGTATTCATTGATAGCGATGGTGCCTTGCTTCGGATCATAGAAGCGGGATAGCAGCTGCAGCGCAGTGCTTTTGCCGGAGCCGCTGGGACCGATGAAGGCCACATAGCTCCCGGCTGAGATCTGAAGGCTTACATTGCGTAATTGATCGGCCTCTACGTTATAACCGAAGGTCACACTATCCATCCGGATCGAGGGTAGATCAGAAGGGAGCTCCAGAGGATGAGGGGCCTCCTGCACGCTGGGCTTATGGTCCAGAACTTCCTGGATGCGCCGAAAGCTAATACTCGAATCGATAAGGGCTGGGATCAGGAACGATAAATTGGAGCCTGACTGGCCTACACTTAAGAATAATGTGAAAAAAGCCATGAAACCGCCGATGGTTATCTCGTCATGGAAGATCAAATAGCCGCCGAAGCCGATCATGATCCCATTCAAAATGAGAAGTGCTGTAAGAGGGAGCCGTTCCATCAGAGACCCGGTAAGATGTACCTTTAGGCCGAAGGAAAAGAGCTCATGCACCTGCTTACGGGCTCGCTCGTGGAATTTGGCTTGCAGATGCAAGCTTTTTATCGTCTTATGCCCCTTAACCATCTCATCAATCGAATTGGAGAAGCGTTCCTGCGATCCTTTATAGTGAACATTGGCGGCTTCCGCACGCCCTTGAAGGAGCCTCGGCCCGATAAACATCAGCGTAGAGCCTGCAAGCATGGCCAGCGTGAGCTTCCATTCAATAGAGAACAAGATAAAGAGCCCAAGCAGAATGCATAGTGCCTCCTTCAGGAAAAAGGGGATTACGACGCGAACCATTCTTTCCACCGAGGACATATCCGTAGAGAAGCGGGTGACAAGATCTCCGACTCTGTATTGCTGAAAGAATGGGAGCGATTGCTGCTGCAGGTGTGTAAACAGCTCGAGCCGTAGCTTCTTGATGACCTGGCCGCTAAGCGTTCCTAACGAGTAATCCCCGCCCATACTTGCACAAATGTTGAGAAAGCCGCTGCTAAGCAGCACCGTCAGGATGATCGCGAATGCGTGGAGGTTCTTGGGTGTGAATGCCTCGTCCACCAGGTATTTCAGGCTCAAGGGAGTTGCTGCCGCATAAGTGACTTCTATGAGAATGCACAATAAAAAAAGGCCGCTTAGAAGCCTATGGGGAATCAAAAGGCCTAGTAGGGTTCTTATGAAATGCAAGAATAATCGCCACCTTTTGATAGAATAAGCTTACAGCAGTTCCTAAGGTCTGTAAATGACGAGACCTTTGCTTTGCCATACAAACTGAGCATTGCGACGCGGTGAAAGGTAGGTTCCATAGTAACCCCGGTAACCCTCTCTTGCTAGAGAGGGCCATACTGGTTCACCACGCTTGCCGAAGCGTAAACAAATCGCGCAGCTCCTGGTTCGATAGCTCTGTAATCCAACTCTCGGAGGTAGAGATGACGTTCTCGCTCAAGCTCATTTTGCTCTCGAGCATCTCGTCAATCTTCTCCTCCAGGGTGCCGAGGGAAATGAATTTATGCACCTGCACGTTGCGTTTCTGTCCCATCCGGTAGGCACGGTCGGTGGCTTGGTTCTCGACAGCGGGGTTCCACCAGCGGTCGAAATGGAACACATGGTTAGCCGCCGTCAGGTTGAGACCGACTCCGCCGGCTTTAAGCGACAGAACAAAGATGCCAGGGCCAGTCCCTTCTGCCGCTTGGAACGTGTCGATCATCTTATCACGCTCTGCCTTGGGCGTACTGCCGTTCAGGTACAAGACGGGCTCCCCTCGATGCGCTCGCAGCACGTCGGCCAACATACGGCCCATGCCAACGTACTGGGTGAAGATCAAGCAAGAATCTCCCTCGTCCCGGAGTTCGTCGACCATGGCAACGAGCCGCTCCAGTTTCGCGGATCGCGTGATGAACGTCTCCCGATGCTCTTCGGGCAGCAGATCCTCCACTGTTGGTGCAGCCTCCTTCGTCAACAGCACGGGGTGGTCGCATAGCTGTTTAAGCTGGGTCAAGGCAGCGAGGATGGCTCCTTTTCGCTCAATACCCTTTAGTTTGCTCATTCGTTCCATTAGATTCTTGACTGCCTGCTCGTAGAGTGCTCCTTGCTCGACCGTAAGGTTGATATAGACCTTCATTTCCTGCTTATCCGGCAGATCCAGCTGGATAGCGGGGTCGTTCTTTTTGCGGCGCAGCATGAAGGGTTTCACTAGCTTCTGGAGCTGTTCGGTCCGTTCCTCGTCGTGATTCTTCTCGATGGGACCAGCAAACCGATGCTGAAACCCGCGCTGGCTCCCCAGGTAACCAGGGTTAAGGAAGTCGTAGATCGACCAAAGCTCCGACAGCCGGTTCTCAATCGGTGTCCCTGTCAGAGCAACACGGTGCCTTGCCTGGAGGGAACGGACAGCAGCCGATTGTTTGGTTTGCGCGTTTTTGATGTTCTGGGCTTCGTCCAGACAGAGGGAGCTCCACATGATTTCCTGCAGGGCCTCTTGATCCAACAGCGCAGTCGCATAAGAGGTGATTACAATATCCGTATCCTTAAGAGCGGAAGAAATGGTATCGCGGTCGAACCGTCCCTTCCCGTAATGAAGCAAAACCTTCAATTCGGGGGAGAAGCGGGCAAGCTCTTTCTGCCAGTTGCCGAGCACAGATGTTGGGCAGATGAGTAGAGCAGGGTACTCAGACTCTTCTCGATGCTGCAATAAATAAGTAATGAATTGAACGGTCTTGCCAAGCCCCATATCATCGGCTAAACAGGCACCAAGCCCGAACCTTCTAAGAAAGCTCAGCCAAGTGAAGCCTTCACGCTGGTAACTGCGCAGCTCTGCGCGAAGCCCATCAGGGACGGCAAGCTCTTGCAATTCTGACGGCTTTCCAAGCTGGCGGAGCAGTGCTAAGAGGTGTGAGTTTAACTCAACCTCCAGCTTAATCCGTTCTTCTTCGTCCCCAGCATCTTCTCCGGTTGTCCGACCACTCTCTAATCGTTTCTCTTGATCCGCATCGCTTAACAGGTGCAGTTGAAGAACATCCTGCAAAGACAAGCCTTCGTCTGGATTCACGCTTTCCATGAGCCTACGGATCTTCTCCAGAAGAGCAGGATCCAAGATGACCCATTCTCCGCGAAAGCGGATCAGCCGTTCCTTGTGGCTGAGCAGTTCAGCGAATTCAGCTTCGCTCAGGTCCGCATCGCCGATGGCAATGCGCCAGTCGAAGTCGACGAGGGCATTTAGCCCGAATAACGACTGGCCATTACCACCCGCATTGGGTGAAACCTGTGCACGCAGGCGCGGTTTCCGCTTCGAGGCGGCTTCCCACCACCCGGGGAGCATGACGTTCCACCCGTCACTCAAAAGATGGCGGCTATCGGTTGTCAAGAACCGCCAGGCGGCTTCATCACTGAGCGGTTCGGCGAACAGCAAACCGCCGCTGTTCGCGGTTGGAAGAGCCGCGGTCAACCTTGCTGCCCATCCGGGAGAACGCTCACGGATGTAGGAGCTCCAATCGCTGGCCCATAAGCCGGAAGCGTGCCCGTCTACAGCTAGACGAATGGGAACGACCGCTGAGCCTTCCTTTTTATCCTGCAGCACCAACCGGAGGCGCCAATCGTTCTGTTCTTCGTCCGGCTCCAACAGCTGCAACGCAGGACGGAAGGGGGCCATGTCAGGCTTCCACCCGAGTGCTGCAAGCCACTCTTCCTCGGTAAATGCATAAGCCGAGGCTGCCTCGGGCGAAGGCGCTTGAAACAGTGCGGGATAATCCCGCCGAAGATCGGACATGGCGGCTTCGTCCGCATAGTGCTCTGAGGAAACAGCGGCGGAAAAGGCGGAGTGCAAACCGGACATTTCCTCTCCTAAGGTGTCCAGGCTATTCAGCTTGTCCCAATCCAGTTGCTCCAGCTGAGTGGAATCAGCCTCCCATGTCCATTGGAGCTTCCCTTTCCGAAATGAGCGGTAGCTCGGTAAATAACGGCCTGTTTTGGCTTCTCCATATAGGACCGGAGCTGCTTTAAGCAATTCCTTTGCGGCTTCATTCCCGCCCTCCCAACGGAGTATGTCCATAAGACTCGGCTCGGCTAAGAAGGGAAGCACCATTTCCGCAGGGAGGACCGTCACTAACAATTCCCCAGCCTGCTGCAGCGCCAGAGTGGTTCCATAGCAGGATGGCTCATGCCACGCGAATAATAGATTACGGAACTGATCTCCCGGAATATCACGTCCATCTTGAAGGCCCCATAGCAGGGCGTCCCCGCTATCCGTCAGAATCATCTGTAAGGAAATATCATGCAATATTGTACTCATTCCAACAGTTTTCCTTTCTTTATTTCCTCTTGCAGCGCACGTAATCTGCTATGTCGTTCCATAAAAACAGTGAAAAAGCGATCCCAGTGCTGGACTTGTTTCGTTCTCTTGTACACCTTTTCAAGTCTTTTCAGCAGTTTGACTGCTAATTTGTAATCACGCCTGTTTTTAAGAGAGACATAATGCTCGATGGCTTGATGGTAATAAGGGAGAAGATAACTTGGCGCTTCCTTCTCAATCGGGTGGAGAACGCTTACCCGATGGAAGAGGGGATCATGCCTTTGTAAAATTTGCATCTCCACCCATTGCTTCCATTTTTTCTGCTCATACAGCATATTTTCGATAACCGGGGTAGAATGGGGCAGCATCTCTTGCAGAACCGTCCACATCTGCTTCTCAGCATCCGGAGAATGGACGACCGCAGCTTTCCAGTATCCTATATAGGGATAAAGCTCCTTGGAACTTTGGCCATAGAAATAAGGGGCTGTCTTCAGTAACCAATTCACCAAATTTTGCCAATCGTTAGTATTGTTAAGATGATTAAGGAAAGTTAGGAATAGACTTACTGGTGCTTTTTTCAACGTACCGCTCGCCTCTAAAGCATCCCATGCTTCACTGCTTCTGGCTTGATGAAGGTACAGGAAGGCCTTTGCCGCAGAGAGGGATGATGAGCTTGAAACGGCTGTTTGCTTCTCAATGTCATCGATTTCCTGCAACACCCAGTAGTCCGCCTCGGGATTGGGGACAATCCAGTGCTTCCACATCGCTGTATACAGACCGTAGTCCAGGTACTTATGACCTTGATCTTCTGCCATTTGTTGTCTAACATAACTCAAAGTTTGCTTAATACGCTCTCCAGAGCTGGTGAAGTTGATTAGAGTGGATTTCTGCTGTAACCAAGCATGAATCTCATCATACATTCGATAAAGCGCAAAAGAGGTGTAGTAGTTTACACTGCCTTGAGCATTCTGCTCTTTTACCTTCCGAAGGATAAATAGTTCTTGATGCAGCTCAAAATAAGTCCAATCAATCGCAGAAAAAGGAATGGACTCCTTCTGGATATTATCCAACTGATACCGCAGCGCCTCCATATAGATTCCCTGATCATAACCCGGTTTAACATGGGATGTAGCTTGGGTCAGAAACTCATGCCAGCCGACAACATCCATGTTGGGCAATTGGTTGAGCTGCGACTTGGCGGGGGTAATCGAATGAATTCGCTTGAGGTGATGCTTGGCATTCACAATCTGCGAAGCCGGGTATCCTAGTCGGTCAGCAAGCTCCATCATAACCGCTGCCAGATGTTTGCAATACGTGTGAACAGGGCAAGTACAGGAACTGGAGCTGAGCCTGTCTAAATAAAGCGTAACCTTATAGTCTTCCGAGCCTGTTACCTTCGCTTGAACAACACGACTCTCCGAAATGTTCAAAGATGCTACGTACTGCTGCTTAAAATAATTAAACCCTCGGTTAAGGGTAACCTCATTAAAGGTGTGAGCCACTTGCTCAAGCAGCTTCAACCATTGTTCATCGTTCAAAGCTGGAGAAGAGTTCATTACAAAGCTCCTTGCTAAAAAGTAAAGGATTCTATTAATCCTATTATAGAGAGAAACGCAAATAAAGGCGATATCGCACGATTTCGAAAGAAAGTTTAATCGCAACGGCTTAGAACGTCTGGGAAAAAGGATATGCGAGCCCATCGCAAAATGCAATAAGAGCACTGTGTCCCCAAATGTTTAGAGGAACAGTGCTCTTTAATGCTGTTATAGTCTTTATTCATTCTTAGAGGCTAATCCACAATACAAACAATGTACTCTCCACGACCGTCTCCTGACTTGATGACGCTTAGATCTATTAGTTTTGCGATATTCTTGGCGATACTCGAGGATGAAGCATCTAGAGTATCGGCAAACAATTGTCTATGAAATATCTCTCCGTCATCCATTCTACTAATCAATTCGAACATTGTTTTTGCATGTCCTCTACCCAGTAGTTCACGAATATGTTTTATTCTATCGTAACGTTGCAGTTCTTTGAGAACCTTGGTAAGCGATGCGTTGACGCACTCGAGATAAAAGACAATGAATGGTTTTAGGTTACCTTGAGTTGCAGCCATGAGCGTATCATAATAATCCGCGATTCGTTTATCAAAGAATTCTTCTACGCTAAATGCATCTTTAATCGTGGCAAGGTCGTTGTGTATTAAACCAACCAAAGTAGAAAATGCCCGCGCTGTTCTTCCATTACCATCAGGAAAAGGACGGATGTAACCTATTAAATGATGAGTGATTCCAGCAATGATCAGAGGATGGACCTTTTTGTCATGATTAGCATTTGTCGTCTCATATGGGTTTGTATATCCGGTAACACTTGTGTAAAGCCAAGAAAAGTAAGCACGCATGAGACGCGGAACTTCGTTAAATGATTGAGGTTGGTAACTGACATGCCCATCACCATCTTGAAGAGCTACCGGAATATTTCTATATCCCTCTCACAATTGTTTGATGTTTCAAACTTTCAAAGCCTGACGAATCCAGTGGGCCGTTTGTTCGGGACGTTCGATGGGAAATTGATGACCATATGGAATACGAGTAATATCGAGATGTTCATATGGCTTTGGAATATAATGTGCTTTGTCCATGTATCCCCATAATATTTTGACTTTGGTCTCATCCCACATCTCAGGATTCAATTGAATGGACTTCGATTGAGTTAACCATGACATGACCGCGGCGTTAGTAGTGCGGATGCGGGGTGATTTTAAATCATGAACCACATAATGAACGTAATCCTCTAAATATTTGCTGGATGCTATGAAATTTTTGCTTTGAAGCAGCTCTCTTTTCAGTTTGGTAGGTTTCATACATTTTAAAATGAGTTTTGTAACGCCTTGAATTCTGTATTTAGGTTTTACAGGATGCAAGACTGGCTGCAGCATAATGAGCTGATGGATCAGTGAAGGCAGACGTTGCATCACTCGGGCGGCAATCAATCCGCCAAATGAATGACCCACCAATATAACGGGTCTATTCAACTCGATAATCATGGCTGCTACACTGTCTACATAGCCTTCTATAACAGAAGGTTCATGGTGGTACGGAGTGCGTCCAAATCCAGGCAAATCAATGAACCATGTATTTACATCACTTAAAGATCCTGCGATAGGCAATAGGGCATCCGCACCGCTAAACGTCCCATGAAGAAAAATAACAGGGATGCCATGGATATCTTTTTCCAATGAGATTAAATTCGTTCTTCTTCGTTGAGAAAAGCTCTCCTGCCGATTCACTCCTAAATGATTTAACCGATAATCAAGATCGCTGACTATAAAAGGAAGTGTAGATGGCACTATGGATGATTTCGTCTCGCTCATTTGTTCAATTTCTAATTTAGTGTTGACAGGAAATTCTGACTTTACAAGAAAGTTCATGGACTCCTTAGGAATACCAAGGAGCTTTCCAACACCCATTCCAAGAACGGTTTTTAATAACGGAAGGGGTACCCTGCCCAAGGGCTGGGCTGTTTGTAATTCTGTTGCAATGAGCTGAGTCAAGACTCGAATTGATGGACTCGCTTGTTTAGGATCTAATAGATAGTAGGTATTGCTTGTTAATCCTTCTGTATTAGCAAGCTTTGCAATAAATGAGGCAACATGATCAACATGTACCATGGGCAGCCAGTAGTCGTCGCCACCTGGAACGAGCGGCATAAGGTTTCGCCTCACGGCATCAATTAAGATACTAAGACCTCCAAGCTGTTCCGTCTTCCCTGAGAAGGAATCTCCAACGACGACACTGGGATTAACTGTAGATAATGGGATGTTCATAGCATGAAGAGTTTTACGTATATAGGAGTCCGCTAGAAACTTCATTTTCTCATAGGGCGGTTCTTTATCTAGCAGTTGATCAATATCCGACATTGCATTTTGTTCATGATAAGGACTCATGAAACCTACGACATGGATGAAATGTTTTAAACCTTTTGTGGCGTTAATATCTTTTGCCAGCTGAACAAGTGATTTGGCAGGATATAGGAATGACTGCTCTGCTTCCCTGAGGCTTAACTCAATATTCATGGGGCCGCCTGCATGAATGATTAGATCAGTGGCAAGCATTTGCTTATAGCTAGTATCTTCTAAACCTAATCTGGGTTGCGTCAGATCACCAATGACTGGCAGGATGTTAGGCTGTTGATCGGTTGGCAATTGATTTACGATTTCAAGCAAACGGTTTTTTTGACGTATAAGTACATAAATCTGGTGCTGAGAAGCCAATTCAGAGAGCAGATGCCTTCCGATAAAACCAGTTCCACCCGTTAAAAAGATATTCATTATAAAAACTCTCCTTTTTCATTTTTAGTACTAATTAGTACTAGTGTGGCTAAAAAAATTACTTTAGCAATAAAGCTAAAGCGGGATAGACGGTTTTGATGATATCTGGGTTATTAGAAGCTTGAGCTAAGAAAAGAGCACCCTCGATAGAGGAGACGATGAGTGCAGCTGTTTGTTGGACGGGGAGTTCCGACTTTAGTTCTTGCTTCGCAATCCCCTCGGCTAAAATCAATTCAACGGCATGGAACTGTTGTTCAAAAAAGCTTTTGATTCTGTCTCTGACTTCGATAGCTTCAAGGGGTGTTTGCGTGTAAAGGGTTAGGAACGGACAGCCGCCAAGGTAGTTAGTTTGTTCAGTATTATCGGTCAGGATGATGAGTAACGTTTCTAATTTTTCCAGAACGGAGGTCTCACTTTGAGACAGGATGTGATTAATCCGTTGCTCATAGTGTGAAATCAACTGATCAACAATAGTGAGGAGCAGTTCCTCCTTGCTTTTAAAATGGTAATAAATATTCGTTTTTGAGACTTTGCTATGTACGACTATGTCGTCCATGCTTGTCGCTTGAAAACCCTTGGTAAGAAACAATGTGAAAGCTGATTGTAGCGCAATGTCTTTATTGCTAAGTGTATTTTTCCTCATGTTAGTACTATATAGTACTAGAAACAAGTAGTCAAGTTATGATGAGAGGGTTAGGCGAAAAACAAATAAGGATGCCCTTTTTTGGCATCCCCATTTGAGTTGGAGAGCAGGTTAAGCGCTCAAGGATTCGGTTCTCTTTGCCGTCGATACATTAAGCTTCCCAGCCCAGACGCAGTAGCCCATCCCTACATATGCAATTCCCCAGAAAGCCGCGAAGAATTTGTTGTCCGCAATCGGAAGAAAGAGGTTCACAATCATCAATAGGAGCAGAGCCGGAACCCAGCGAGGAAATACTTTGGCCCGGAAAGTAAGAATCGCGAACACAAGCGATCCCCCCATCAAGCCAACCATCATAATTGCCCTGGAGATGTTGACCAAAATGCCCTCCGGCATTGTTGCTCCGGCGCCTGCGGTAAATTGGGTCCATACCATTGCGGTCGTAACGATGTTCGCAATGATGATAGCCAACGTCGTAATAAAGCCCGTTACCCCGGTTTCACGGGACTGCACCATGAACGTGACGATCGTGCCGACCGACATCAGAATGCAAGCGATGAATCCGAAAGTCAGTTCTTGAGGACTGTCCGTTCCCCAAATGATCGAAGTTGGCGTCATACCGATTCGCGCAATTCCCGCAAGGATACAAATCATGCCTAGCCATTTAATAGTTTGCTTTTCATTCATTTTTCTCAGCCTCCAATATGTTTTCGCGTTGTCATGTACTTATCATAAGGGGCAGGAATTCCCGTATACCAGAGAAGTCAATTCCCGATTTAACGGGAAGAGTTGGAGTCATTTTTCGGGAAAAGGCGGGAAGGCCGGCGGGAAATTATGCACCATCCATATTCATTCCAAGGGGCAGGAGCTATAATTAGCTATATTAATTGTTCCGGAGGGCGTGTAGGGAATGGCACTAGAAGTCCGCAAGTCTAATCATTGGGGATTGGCAAGCCTGCAGCTGCTCATCCTGACTTTTTGCGTCATCACGATGGGGATGTATATCGGCAGCATTCCGCGCTATTACATGTCCTTGGTTACCACTTGCATCGAACAGGGCTGCGGGAATTTAGTTCCCGTCATGACGATCCCGGGTCAAGGGCTTACCGTAGAGAACTACGCCCTTCTGTTCGTGCTGATCGATTGCGTCTTTACCTTCGTGTTTTATGCGACGTCCGCTGTCATTCTGTGGAAAGGGTTCCGCGAACCGATGGGCCTGCTGGCTGCCGCAGCGATGGTTTCCTTCGGCACTTCTTTCCCTTCACTCACGATGGTCGCTGCGGAGGGCAGCTTTTTCGCGCAAAATTGGTTCATGTTGGTCTCGATGCTGGGCTGGATTTCGTTGTCGTTGTTTGTCTTTCTTTTTCCTGACGGATTCTTCGTTCCGAAATGGACCCGTTTCGTCTTCCTCCTCATTGTCGCTGTGGATGTGCTTCAATTTATATATCGCGGTCAAATGTGGGATAGTCTTGCCTTGCCGGAGTATATTCAATTGCTTTGGTATGTCGGCTCTACGATGATCCTCATCTATTCGCAGATTTACCGGTTTCGCAAGGTTTCTCAGCCTGTTCAGCGGCAGCAAACCAAATGGGTCGTATACGGGGTTTCGATCGGGTTTGTCGGCTTTGTCTGCATGAGCATCCTGTTCGATCCCAGTTTAAACGACGGCTCCGCCATCGCCTATGTGTACTTGAATGCGATCCTTAACGTATCTTTGACAGCCATACCGATTACGCTGATGATGGCGATTCTGCGCGAGAGGCTGTGGAACATCGATCCTTTGGTTAACCGAACGCTAGTCTATGCGGCATTATCCGTCTGTGTTGTCCTACTGTATACCTTTGTTGTTCTCTACTTGGGCCAAATGTTTCAAACGAAGGACAATTTCATCATCTCCCTTCTGGCTACGGCCATGGTTGCAGTTGCGTTCGCACCGCTCAAGGAGTGGCTCCAGCGCCAAATTAACCGGCTTATGAAAGGCCGGCACGACGATCCTTATGCCGTGCTCCTTGAGCTCGGCAATCAGCTGATCCAGCCGCTTGCGCCGGAGGCTATGCTGGACGCCGTCGTCAGAACAGTTAAAGAAGCGATGCGCCTTCCTTATACGGGAATTTCAATCGGCGTCGGTGTTCATCAAAAGATGGTAGCTTCAGTGGGGGAGCCGCTGAACGAGCTGCATTCATTTCCCGTTATTCATAGGGGCGAAGAGCTCGGTACACTCTATATTGCCAGCCGTTCACCGGGAGAAGCCTTCTCTCCGGAAGACGGCAAGTTTCTCGACGTCCTGTTGCGGCAAGCCGGACCGATCGTCGAGAACGTGAACATGACGCTAGGCATGAAGCTGCTGGCGAAAGATTTGCAGGAGTCCCGCGAGAAGCTGGTGTTGGCCCGGGAGGAAGAACGCCGCCAAATCCGAAAGAACCTGCACGACGACCTCGCTCCAAGACTAGCGGCGCTTGCTCTGAACGCGGCGACGGCGCAGAAATACGTAGAGAAGGAACCCTCTACCGCTATTGAAATGCTGGCCGACCTGCGGCAGGTCATTCGGTCTACCGTGAATGAGATTCGGACGATGGTCCATGATTTGCGTCCGCCGACCCTGGATGAACTGGGGCTGATCGGCGCAATTCAAGAGCGGATCCATGAGCTTTCCAAGCCGGTTCAGTTGCTTGCCGAGGAGCAGGGAACCGAGCCGCTGAGGATTGGGTTCCATGCGCCGACGCCGCTGCCAGACTTGCCCGCAGCGGTGGAAGTCGCGGTTTATCGGATCGTCATCGAGTCTGTCGTGAATGTAATCAAGCATGCGCGAGCAACGTCTTGCACGGTACGGTTGGACGTCCATTCCTCACATCAGCTGACCGTGGAAATCACGGACAATGGGATCGCCGGCAGCCTAAGGTCGGCAGCCTCCACCACCGGAAAGGGAGGCATCGGACAGCAATCGATCCGGGAGCGGGCCGCTGAGCTTGGCGGGCAATGCACGATTGAGAGATTGGAGGATGGCGGAACGCGGGTTTTCGCTGTTTTGCCGCTTTAGGAAAGGCACTTTTACTAAGGGGAGCTGGGTATGAAGATTGTCATCGCAGACGACCATCCGTTGTTTCGGAGTGGCGTTCGAAATTTGTTGGGAACTACGGAGGATTTGGAAGTCGTGGGAGAAGCCTCGTCAGGCGATGAAGCTCTGGACTTGGCGGCTGCACTGCAGCCGGAATTAATCTTAATGGATATCCGCATGCCCGGATTAAACGGGATCGAGGCTACCCGGCTGATCAAGGAGCGGTTCCCGCGCATCGAAGTGCTCATCCTGACCATGTTCCAGGACGATCAATCCGTGTTCACGGCCATGCGGGCCGGAGCCAAGGGCTACGTTCTGAAGGATGCCGATGAGACCGAGCTGCTGCAATCCATCCGGATGGTGGGAAGCGGCGGTGCGGTGTTCAGCTCGGACATAGCAGCGCGGATGATACACTACTTCGCGGCTCCCAAGGCGGCCGTCAAGGCGGGCAATCCCGCTTTGGCCGAGCTGTCCAAGCGGGAGATGGAAATTCTGGAGCGCATTGCTGAAGGCGATACGAACGCGCAGATTGCCTCCCACCTCTTTATCAGCGTCAAAACGGTGGCCAACAATATATCCACCATCTTGAACAAGCTGCAGGTCGCGGACCGGAATGAAGCGAAGCGTCTGTTAAAGGAGTCACGGGAGAATTAAAGTTATGAAGAGGACAGACGTTTGTATCCTAAGCTATCTCCCCTAACAACGGAATTATTAGGCGGCTGCTCCACTCCAGAGTTTCAGAATATATCGCTTTATATGAAGCTAAGTAATCGGAACATCTACATGATCACATGATGAATTGACAATGCGGAACCTAAAGCTTCCGCTAATAGAGGGATTTATATTTATTCGTCGAACTTACCCTGTGGAGTATTTCATGCAGCGATAATATTACCTTAAGAGGAGTAGGTCTTCATTGATACAGTCAGAGGAAAATGTAAATTTCTTATCACGGCCATATGCTGAACGACAACTAATTGTAGTTATGAGTGACGAAGAAATAAAAGCACAGCAGAAGTATAGACGAGAGCAGGAAGATTCAGGCCTTGTAAAAAAGGCAAAATCATTATCAAGATTTATGCTTCCTACACCACTTATTATTGCTGAAACCACTATTGAATTATATAAAGGCATAATGAAACTTAGAGAACAAGGCATTAAAACGTTACCCATTACACAAAACGATGCCAGAAAAATTAAATTTCCTCCCGGCCATCCAAGGTTCGGCGTTCTTTACATAGCACATCCTGCTGCAGAGAATGTATATTTTCCATTTGCTCAATTTCACCGCCTTACATTTGAACATAAATTCTCTGAGGCCGTTATTTTGCTCATGTCTTTAGGGGCTACTTATATTGAGGTGCAACATGTTACAGGGTGGTCGAAAGAGTTCTCCTCAAAGATGGACATATCCATACCACAGGCAGGTATTGAAGGTGGAGTAGAAGCTTCTTCAACCAGAAAATCGGGATCGGAGATACTTTTTACCGCAAATTTCAACGGGGACACTACAAGTACTATGCCGACCAACTTAGTCTGGTTTCATCATGAGCCAACATGGCAACAAATCGCGGATGGACGACTGAAATACGGAATGAAGGATTTTTCGCTAACAGTGAGGTATGAGGATGATCTCGGTGTTAATACGGGGCTCAAGGTAGCTGCAACAAAGGCAAAACTTGATATAGGTGGTAATTTTGAGGATCATCAATCCACGGTGTGGAAGATCGTTGGAAAGTTTGCTTAAAGAAGTGGTTAACATTGCGTTAAGGAGAATTCGAGATGAGTAAAATTGAAGCTGAAATCAAATCAAAGTTTAATGAGCTAATTAATAAGAGTAGTATGCAAAGACACATCAATGTAGTTAAAACCCTGCAAGATGTTAATGCTGCTTTGAAAGATTGTGAACGCCTTTATTCATGTGGATTTCTTGTTGGATATAATAGAGCAAAAGAAGGAATTATCTACGATCAAGCTGATATATCAAGAGAAAGGGATACAACACGCCTTGAGGGCGTAACCTATCAAATCGGGCAAGCCATAAAAGTCTTTTTTAGTAATGGGATATCTGATGGAGCAAATAGTGCGTCAACCATTAAACTGGCTCCAGAAGAGATCAACCAATATTCAATAAAGCCAATGCGCTATACAGTAGATAAAAGTCTTAGTTCTGTGAGCCAAACGGCAATGAAATCGGCAGAACTAGCACGAAGGGTCTCACCACCTTATTATCCCTTTGAGTACAAGAGTAGCTTTTTTTATGATTTAACTGATATTTCCTCTAAGCCCCGTGAAGTCTTGAACGATTCCTTACTAAGTTATTTCTCGAGCGCTTACAAAAAAGCCGAACAAAAAATGCATGAATCAACAGGGAAAATAACCGACCAGAGTAAGTTTAAAAACCTCATTGCGGATCAAAACTGGCAAAGGAAGTTTGTTAACTCTTACCTATTTAAAGCTTTTGTAAATTCACTAATAATAAGTGTACTACAACATCCATACAATGGTAAAAACCAATTAAGGCTGGAAAAACAAGCAGGACAATTAAGGGCCATCTATTCCGAGTTGGAAAGGGACCTTCAATCTAGAGGGTGTGGAAGTGATATTATTGATTTCCATAAGGGTTTGATAGCGGAGTGTGACGGTAGAGATTTCCTTTCCAGTCATGAAAGCGAAATTCTAAGGCATTATGTAGAACAACAGCCGGATCGCTCTTATGAATCTGGAATTAGTCGCTTTGAAATGTTTGTAGACAGTAATTTGCTTGGATTCATGTAATGTTCTGCCTCTATATGCACAACAAGAAAGAGACCTTATCGGGTCTCTTTTTGCATTAATATGGTTTAGTGATTGCAGATTTCACCCTAGAAATAGGGGGTCTATGAATGATCTTTATGGACTTGTTGCGAACCAACATGATGTAAATGACGTCTAGAATAAATGTAAGGATGTACATCGTATTTAATAAGAATGAATGTGGGTATAGGGAATAACACCAAATGGATGCACATAAGGTGCCCACCATCTTGAAGTAGGCGATGTATATGGATTGGCCGATTAGATCTTGTTTCATAACCATTTTTATAAAGAGTATGGACATCATTAGATTGATTCCGAAAGCAGAATACTTGCCTTCATGATCATGAAATTCGACAGCCATTCCATAGTGCAACAGAATCGCTATGACAAGTAAAGAGAGCACTATAGGTTTTGTATGCCATGTTGGATAGGTGCCTTTTGAATAATGGAAAAATTGGAACAAAATGATGCAGTCTAATAGGAACCATACCAGAGTTATGACTTGTTGGATGGGGTGAAAAGGCATAACGAAGGAAAATAGAAATTCCCAAGTGATATTGGCACAAAGGGCAGCGATGGGCATTCCGCAAGTTCGATCCCGAAACCCCTTATAAATAATCAATATATAAGTGATTGTCCAAAAAAAGGCTACCCCAAATGCCAATAATTGTTCTGTTTTAGGTGAGAAAACATGTTCCATAACGCGAGTAGATCGCATCCTTTCCAAGGAATTCTCTTTCATAAATAAGATCCATATAACTCGTCTATTCATATGAATCAAGCTGTCCGATTAGAACAAAGGACAAGCGGATACGAACGCGCAGCGTTCTGGAACATGCAAGATATTCTAAGGGCTAGGCTAGAATTAGGCGAAGCACTTAAATAACGTTTGAATTAGTTTGTGATATTATAATGAAAAAGGGGGGGTGCTTGGAATACTTCCTAGAGGTGACCAATTAAAGCAAATTCTAAGAAAAGCAAATGAGCATGCGAAGGCCGAGGCGAAGAAGGCCGGTGCCATCGGGATTATGCGGTGCTTACACCTATGCTATAATGAAGTATTGAGCAGCTTCATTCAGAAAAATCACATTTCCAATATATAAATCCATTGGACAAAGGGTGTATCGACCAACCATGTATGATTATCAGGCTTCCTTACACCACAAGCTGATTATTATCGGCGCAGGTGCATCAGGACTCATGGCCGCCGTTACTGCGGCGGACCAGGGTATCGATACCGCTATTCTGGAGAGCAACGACCGGATTGGAAAGAAGATATCCATGACAGGAGACGGTCGCTGCAACATTACGAACGAATCCACCACGACGGGTACGGAGGACGAAGCGTTGGCTTTATCGCGCAAGTATCACAGCAGTCAGACTGGATTTCCGTTACTTGTGCTGCAGCAATTCGGCATCCGTCAAACCATTGATTTCTTCAACGTGCTCGGGCTTCCACTTACAAGATTGAAAGAGGGCTTAATGTATCCGATGTCGCTGCAGGCTGCATCTGTGTTGGATATTTTCGAGCTTGCTCTAGAGGATAGGAACGTTCCGGTATATCTCAACAACAAGGTGCTGGATGTTACTGTATCGAAGGATCATCCTCGATTCAAGATTACATGCCGAACCGAGGCAGAGAAGCAGATTGTCTATACCAGCGAATACCTGTTTCTATGTACGGGCGGCCTTACCGGCCAGAATGCGGGAACGGATGGGTCCGGGTATGGGCTTGCCCAACGCATGGGGCACTCCTTGGTCAAGCCTGTGCCGGCCATCGTGCAATTGAAGGTGCAATATCCGCAACTGAAGGCGCTGTCCGGCATCAAACTCCAGGGACGAGCCCACATCCGCGTGAACGGGGAAGTCGTCCGCAGCGAAACCGGCGAAATTCATTTCGCCGAATACGGCCTCTCCGGCCCGCCAATTCTCCAGCTCGGCCGGAAGGCTGCCGTTCATCTCGCGAGAGGGGATTCTGTGACCGTTTCCGTCGATTTAATGCCGAGCCGCACCCAGGAGGAGGTTATCGAGTTTCTGGAGATGAACTGGGGAACGTTCGCACACCGAGCGGTAGCGGAATCTTTCATCGGGTTTTTACACAAGAAGCTGATCCCCGTCCTGCTGAAGGAAGCGGGAATCGATCAAGAGCCAAACCTACTTTGCAAGGATCTTTCGTGGAAAACCAAAGGGATCTTTTATAAGATATTGAAGCGTTGGGACTTTAAAGTGACCGATACCCATAGCTTTGAGAACGCGCAAGCGACAGCCGGTGGCATCGCTACGAAAGAACTCGTCGGGGACACATTGGAATCCAAGCTCGTGCCTGGGCTCTATTTGGCCGGCGAGGTGATGGATGTCGACGGCGACTTTGGCGGCTACAACCTGCAATGGGCCTGGAGCTCCGGCTATGCGGCCGCGATGGCGCTTGGTAAACACATTTTCAGATGAAACCATTAGAAAAAGGGATGTATCTACCACAATGAATAAATCTCAATCTTCCAAGCACCACGAGGTGGTCATTATCGGTGCAGGCGCTTCAGGCCTTATGGCCGGCGTTACTGCGCGAAACCTGGGGATCGATATCGCGATCATCGAGAGCAATGATCGGGTCGGAAAGAAGGTATTAACGACCGGCAATGGCCGCTGCAACATTACGAACGAATCCACGGCGACGGGTACGGACGAAGCGGTCGCTTTATTGCGCAAATATCACAGCACTCAAGCGGAATTCCCGCTGCCTGTGCTGCAGCAATTCGGCGTCCGGCAAACCGTCGATTTCTTCAACACTCTCGGCCTACCGCTGATCGCCATAGAGAATGGCCGGATGTATCCGATGTCGCTGCAGGCTGCTTCGGTGTTGGATATATTCCGAATTGCGCTGGAGGATCGGGATGTTCCGATCTACTTCAAGACCAAAGTATTGGACGTTACCGTGTCGAGGGAACATCCGCGATTCACGATTGTGTGCGAGTCGGAGACAGAGGGCAAGGTCGTGTATACTAGCGATTATCTCTTCCTTAGTACGGGCGGCCTTACTGCCCCCAAAACAGGGACGGATGGATCCGGTTACACGCTTGCCCAGCGACTGGGACACACCCTGATCGATCCTGTGCCCGGGATCGTGCAATTGAAGCTGGAATATCCGTATTTGAAGGAGCTGTCCGGAGTCAAATTTGAGGGATTGGGCCATATCATCGTAAACGGCGAAGTCATCCGCAGCGAATATGGAGAAATTTTGTTTACGGACTACGGCGCCTCCGGCCCGCCGATTCTCCAATTAAGCCGGAAGGCTGCCTATCAAGCCGCAAGAGGAGAAAAGGTGATCTTATCGCTTGATATGATGCCGGACCGCACGGAGGAGGAAGTCGTCGATTTTCTGGAAACGCATTGGGGAATGTTCGGACACCGTACGGTTGCGGCTTCCCTGACCGGCATCTTAAACAAGAAGCTGATCCTTGTCCTGCTGAAAGAGGCGGGAATCGATCAAGAGCCGAACCTGCTATGTCAGGATTTATCGTGGAAAACCAAGAAAATCTTGTATCGACTCATGAAGCGTTGGGAATTTATCGTGGCCGATACCAATGGCTTCACGAATGCACAAACGACGGCCGGCGGCATCGATACGAAGGAGCTAAAAGAAGGAACGCTGGAATCGAAGTTAGTACCTGGGCTCTATTTGACCGGCGAGGTTATGGATGTGGATGGGGATTGCGGAGGCTATAACCTGCAATGGGCCTGGAGCTCCGGCTATTCCGCGGCGATGGCGCTTGCTGATCAACTTAGCACGGAAAGAGGTTGAGGGTTGTTCACTTTTGGCACGCAGGGAACACACGACGGCGAATTGTGGTTTTGCACAGCCACGGTTCGCCGTCACCAATCTTATGTGAAAAGACACCGTGATAGTGTCTTTTTTGCGTTTGAGAGGAAAATGTGACAGCATCAAATATTCCACGAATTGTAATTTCCGCATTTCATAAGGATGAAAGAATCGGAGGGGCCGTTGTTGCTTTCGATACTCCAGGAGTCCATGATTTGGTGGGTGGATATGGAATGATCATCAATAAAAGCATCCCAAAAGGATGCTTTTATTAGTTAGTTGATCGTTATGGCAGAAATGCTTCCATTTGTTTTAAAGTCTTTTGTGTACGATAGCTTAGCGGTGGCCGTCACCTTACCTTGTGGTCCCGTTATGGTTACGGTTGGACTTGAAGTATATCCTGCACCAGAATTCGTAATCGTTACACCAGTCACGACACCATTCGTAACCGTTGCAGTTGCGCTAGCTTGTACCCTTGACCAGATTTCACCTTTGCTGCCGTTGTAGCGGTAATAGTTGGACACTGCATCTAAGCGATCATTCGTGACCCCGTAGGGCGCAAGGAAACTTTTTCGGAATTTTGTATATATCCCTTATCAGATGGTGAAGCTTGCACGCTTGGTTTGGATCTTTTCATAGCTTCTGAAGTCAGGTGCGCGCTGCCTGAGCCAGCAGCAAGAAGGATAATGAGTATGACGACGAAATATGATGGTCTCATGATTTGATCTCCTCTCAAATGTTGTTTCATGACTCAGTTTAATACAGGATTGTGTCGGGAGTATGTTGTGTTTGGACGAAGTGAACATGCAGAAGAAGCGGCTGCACTATGATTAGCACCCGCTTTGTGGATTTTGCTATTTCTGAATCTTCAGATTAAATCCTGGTTATGCTCAGTCTCTGTATAAACGGATATGAGTACAAGGGCTAACTCCTCACCTATGTTTTTCACCAAATGGGGTGTACAGGCATTCCAACTGAATGAATCACCCTCTCCGAATTCGGCTGCATCTTCTCCCTGCTCGGCATAAATCTTCCCTTTGATGACAACATGTACTTCTTCTCCTTCATGCGCATGAGGGACTTTCCCTGTGGACGCTCCAGGAGGGAACTCAACGAGCATCATCCTGACGTTTTTGGAAGAGCTCAAGTGCTCTACTTTTAATTTCTCAGTGCCGCTTGTCGTTATCGGTCGTTCCGATTTTCGAACTATATTCATGCGGTCCTCTTTTTGCAGCAGTAAATAAGCTAAGGGCACTTTCAAAGTTTTCGCAATACTTTCCAACGTTGAGATGGAGGGCGATGTTTTGTTGGTTTCCACTTGGCTCATGAATCCTTGCGATAGTCCTGTCTCTTCGCAAATTTGAGCGATGGTTATATTTTTTCGTTTCCGAATTGCTCGTATGGTTGAGCCGATATCCATCTAGGTTCACCTCTGAAAAATATTTGTAATACAGAATATAATTTGATATTAACAATTTATTTGTTGACATGCTAGTGCAATATGCGTTAAATTACCTATATAAACATTATATCTTTATTACTAATAATTGAATTAGTAAGGGGGACCGTGCTTGAACTGCAGTGATTGTTGTTAACAAAAAAGAATGAAGAGGAGAAAAAGAACAATGACGAAAATTACAGTAGTGTCGACTATGATGCGCATAGTATTGGGAATATTATTTTTAGCTCACGGAATCAGTAAATTCCAAATGGGCCTAGGGAATGTAGAGGCTTGGTTTGACTCTATGGGTGTCCCCGGATTTTTGGCTTATATCGTAGCCTTTCTCGAGTTGATCGGAGGGATCTTGCTTATTATTGGTCTCTTTACCCGGTATGTATCGATTCTTTTTATTATCATGCTCCTTGGAGCGATCTTTACGATGAAGCTTTCTGCAGGGCTGCTTGGAAACAACCAGATGGCAGGATACGAGTTGGATTTGGCATTTATGTTGGTGGCAATCTATTTGAGTATTTCCGATCCTACACCGCTGTCTATCGATCGAGCGTTTCTTAGAAAACGCAGGGCATAATCCACAAAATGAGGAGACTTCCAATGAAACCTGCATACCAATACGATATTCATCTGCCATCCCATTTCGATCCGAGCAAAAAATATCCGACGATCTTCACACTTCACGGTAAAGGGTCCAATGAAACAAATATGTTTGGTCTGGTCGCGCCATTGTCTGATGATTTTATTATTGTCGGAATACGAGGGAACGTCCCATTAGGCGCTGGATTTCAATATTATGAGTTGAAAAGCCTTGGCAACCCCATTCGGGAGATGTTTGATCAAGCTGTCCAGCAGTTGGAAGCATTCATCTATTATGCTACTGAGAAGTACCAGATCGACCCGAACAAGCGTTATTTGCTCGGATTTAGTCAAGGTGCGATCTTATCAATGACGCTAGCGCTTACGATGGGGGACCAACTGAAAGGGATTGTGGCATTAAATGGATATGTCCCTGGTTTTGTGAAGACGGAGTATCCGCTCAAGAACGTGAATGAAGTATCGGTGTTTATCTCACACGGAGAATACGACTCGGTATTTCCGATTCAGATCGGTCAAGAAACAGCGGCCTATATTCAAAGCCTGACACCGCGCTGCACTTTCAAGACTTATCCCACCGATCATGGTGTTTCAGAGGAGAATCAACGGAATTTCGTGGAGTGGCTCAATCAGGATGCTGGTCTGACTACGAATAAGGAGTGAAACGTGATATGATGCCGTCTTATTTTTTTGCACACGGTGCGCCTTCGATTGTATTAGAAAATAATGCGTATACTTCTTTTCTAAAAGATTTTGCTGCCCAGACGCCTAAGCCTAAAGCGATTGTACTTTTTTCCGCCCATTGGGAAAGTCGATTGCAGGCCATTAGCGCTGTCGATACGTACAGCACCATTTATGACTTTTCCGGATTCCAGGACGAGCTGTACCAGATGACTTATCCGGCCAAAGGCGAACGTTCCATAAGTGACCAAATTCAATCTTTGCTAACGGAGCACGGGGTTCAAAATCAAATGGATGAGGGAAGAGGACTCGATCATGGCGCTTGGGCTGTTCTTAAGCTGATTTATCCCGGTGCTGAGATTCCGGTTGTTGCCTTATCTGTTAACCGCTATTTGACTAATGCGCAGCAGTACCAGATCGGTAAAGCCTTAACGGCGCTCAGGGAGCAGGATATTCTTATCATTGGCAGCGGAGGCACTGTTCATAATTTGCGCAGACTGAATTGGCAGGCTGAAGGTAGTGACGATTGGGCTGAATCGTTTGACACATGGCTTCAGAGCAAGCTCGAGACATGGGATTTAGAAGCGTTATTTGACTACAGAGATCAGGCGCCTTTTGCAGCAGAGTCCGTTCCGACAAACGAACATTTCATTCCTTTGTTGCTTGCGATGGGGGCTGGTGACACGAACCGTCAAGCGAAATTGCTTCACCGCAGTTATCAATACGGGAATTTAAGTTTAAGCTGTTGGCAGTTTAATTAACGATTAGGAAATAAACTTAAAGGATGTATTTTCAAGCTAGCCTGCATCTCCGCCAATGTATAAATTTATCCTAGCGCACGATACTAGATGATGAAAGAAGTGGGCAAAGGCGGGGGTGTATGGGCATAAGCTTCAATTCATATTACTATTTGGGGTTGGTTTTTTTTAGCCTGGTGCTTCTTACATACACATGGATGAAATCAAGAAGCGTTCGAAGCCTGATGCACTTCTTGGCGATAGTTGGTCTTGGGTATGCAATAGAGGGAGTGATCTATGTTCTATTAGGGAGTTACCAGTACATGCCGAAGATTATTCAACATAACTCCTACTACGACAGTAATTTAGGCTCGGTTGCATCCAACACACTGGCCCTGCCTGTTACGGCCACATTCCTATCGGTTTTTCGATTGGGATGGGTTTGGATTGCCGCCTTTACCTTGCTTTTTGTTGGCATTGAATGGTTGTTTCTCGAGTTAAATATTTACATTCACTATTGGTGGACGTTAGGGTATACTGCTCTGGGTCTTCCGATTTATTATGTGACAGCAAAAATGATATATAACCAGCTATTACATCCGATCCAAGGATTTCTGAACTCTGTTATTCTGCTTCTAATGCTAGGTGCAATCTCAGGGACGTTGCATATACTCCCTATCCTGTTTTTTGAGAATAGATTTTATGAGCCTGGCTGGTTCGAGAGTAGATCACGTGATACAACGGCGTTTTCCTTTCTTTACTACTCATGTATCAGTCTGATCTGTGTCGTGTTAGTGAGACTTCAATGGAAAACCAAATGGTTGAAGTACATAGTAATGGCCGTTCTGATTTGTACCGCAACCGTTATCCTCAACAAAGCTGGAATCCTTCACAGTCTTGTCTGGTGGGATCAACCTTACTATGTTCTTTTGCCTTGTTTGGTATTAGGGATAGGTGAGGTCGTGAGCAAACGTCTATCTAATGGTCCGTATTTGCAACGATACAACAATTCGGAATAACAAGGTGTAATTTTGAAATAATAAAAGTGGTTACATCAAAGATTGGAGGTCGTTACCTATTAATAATCAACGAGCACAGGAGATCGCCGCTTCACCTATTATGGCAAATGTGACCTATCAAGGAATACCCGTCTATATTCAACACGTGGATGAACAGAATGAAAGCGCAAGAATTTATCCGCTTGACCAGCCAGAGAATGAGCAAAGTGTTCCTCTGAATAGCTTAATCGAGCAATAAATATTAGAAGGAAGGTCGAATTAGCGGCCTTCCTTTTGATTATCCATCTGCATCCATAGTGTTACTTCATCTTACCCAGTGTTACATTGAATATAGTCATTAATATGAATATGACCACACAAGAAAGAATCAATGCCCATCCAGGCTGCCGGTGATGAATTCTTAGAATGATAAACATAACGATGTTAAATATAAACGACCATAACAAATTCCATCCATTATGATAAGTTAGAGCTCCATAGTGGACAGAGACAACCTCGAGTATTATGAAGATAAGGACAAACAGAAGGATATATAGAGCTTGTGTCAGCAGGGATTTCTTTTCGGGATAACTAGATAAATAAATCCATGTGGATAGGGGCATGCCGACGACAGCAAGCATCAGAATAGGCAGTGTGTGATTAGGCAAGCCATTTGGTTCCATTGCCCACAGCAGGTACTCGGAGCAAATGACTTCATACAATAAATTTCCGACGATAGCGAAGAGCGCGGTGGGATAATACAATTTCCAGTTGCGCCAGTCCGCCCATTTCCAGGCAGCCAGGATCCAGAATATAGAAAAGATTACAGCAATCATATTGAATGGATCTCCTAATTCATGTAATGTTGTTATTATCCTTCTAATCCCATTTTCTAATGCATACAATAAAACTCTAACTTTTGAGCCGAGAGATAGGAGTCAGCTATTGGGTACAATGGAACAGAGCAATTTATATCAGTTCACATCGAAGCCGAATGGGACTGAACGGATCACTGAGTTTCTGGAGGACAATTTCATTAGTATAGGTTGGCCGGGTATAGGAGATTTGGAGGATGTAAGCCTAGAGGAATTGAAAAGCCGACTGGTCAGTGTGTACAAGTATCAGGGGCAACAATTAGTCGACCAAGTTAACGCTCTGAGCGAATTCGTACATACTATGCAGGATGGAGATTATGTGTTGGTGGCGGATAACAACAGGGTACATCTCGGCGATGTAGGTGATTATTATTATGTGGAACCATCCGACACTCCAGAGGAAGGCATGGGTCATCGACGAGGCGTTACATGGTTGGCCAGCATCCCGCGAGTAGAATTGAATGCTGCCGTTCAGGAATTATTAGAGCATCGCGTTCCGATAGCGAGGTTCAATCAACCGTTCTCGAATTCACAGTTGGACCGTTGGATATCCCATACAAAAGGTGATGTGCCGAAGACGATTCAAGTAGATCCGGAGACGATTGGTGAAGCATTGGATATCTTGAAGCAGGCAATGCGAAGTGAAGATGCCGATCGGCGCGAACGAGCAGCTATTGCTATTCTACAGTATGCCAAATAAGAACCCCGTCCGGTTTCCGAATGGGGTTCTTATTTGTTGCTTTTACGGGTTCTTCTTAAGCCAAATATTTCTCAAGCGGTTTCCAATAGTTGTCGTTCCAACCGGACTCCAGGTGCTCGCTTTGCCCTTGGGGGATGCCCGTTTGATCAAAGACCAATAAAGTTCCTGAACCTTGCTCCCTAAGCTCGAATTTTACGTTGGAATACACGCCTTGTTCCCAATTTGCAGCGCGCCATGCTTGGACGATTCGCTGATTGGGTACGAGCTCTATGTTACGTCCTACGATCATTCCTCCAAAACAGGAGAAGGAGCCGCCCTCCTCATGGCTGATTTCTGTTGGTGCTCCGCCTACAACCTTGCTGAATTGCTCAGCATTGGTGAGTGCTTCATAGACGCGGGTGGGGCTAGCTTTGAAAGTGACCTCTTGATGAATGGTAGCAGACATGTAGTAATTCCTCCAATTTATGAATGATCGTGCATAGCGTTAAGCGACATAGGATCAATACCTGGGTCACGGCCTTCAGCCACTGCTTGAATTCTGGATATATAGTGATTCCAGCCTTGTTGGTGTGACGGAATTTCTTCGACTGGCAGGTCGTAGTGGGTTAGGACCAAGAGAGTTCCGTTATCTTGAGGCGTTAATCGGAACTCCAGGGTGCTTGAGCCAGGGGGAACAATCTTGGATTTCTCCCATCCCCATGTCATAACAATCTTCTCATACGGGACAAGCTCTACATATTCGCCCATTGCTATATCGCTTCCATTGATATCTATGCGATATTTACCGCCAATTCTTGGTTCCAACAGGACATGACTGCCCATCCATTGGACCAGCTTGTCCGGATTTGTAAAAAACGAGAACAGTGTCTCGGGCCGGCATTCGATATAGATCTCTTTCATAATCTTGTCACTGCTGCTTATGGGGTTCATGATTTCTCCTTTCTTCTTCTTCTGCGGCTTCTTTCAAACGCAATAAGCTATCATCCCAGAAACGGTCAATATACCCTTTCAATTCGGCAAAACCTTCCCTCCTGATTCGATAATACCGTTTGGTCCCGTCTCTTCGGACAACTACAAGTCCAGATTCCTCGAGAACCTTGAGATGCTGCGATACCGCTGGCGCTGAGATATCAAAATGAGACGCAATCGCACTAGAGGTAAGCTCCTCATTGCGGACTAGAGACAGGATATCTCTGCGTCTAGGCTCTGTTAGAGCGTGGATGGCTTTTTCTATCATGTCATTAATTTAGCATACACTTAATTAAGTGTCAACTTAAATAAAGAAAAACCCGCCATGAGGCAGGGTTCTTGGCTTGAGAATTATAGTACTTTATCCAAGAATTGACGAGCGCGTTCGTTCTGAGGATTGCTGAAAAACAGCTCAGGGGCTGCCTTTTCAACAAGACGACCGTTATCAATAAAATAGATGGTGTCGGCTGCCTCTTGAGCGAACCGCATTTCGTGAGTGACAATGACCATAGTCATTCCCGTCTGGGCAAGGCTGCGAATGACATCGAGCACCTCTTTGACCATTTCCGGATCAAGGGCGGAGGTAGGTTCATCGAACAGCATGATTTCAGGCTCCATGGCCAGGCTGCGGACGATGGCGACGCGTTGTTTTTGCCCACCGGAGAGTCTGGAGGGAAAGGCTTCCGCCTTGTCTGCCAACCCTACACGCTCCAGGAGCTCTAGTGCTTTGCGGCGTGCTTGCTCTTTGGACCAACCCTTCACTTTCATAGGAGCAAAGCATATATTCTCAATGACACTCATATGCGGGAACAAATGAAAATGTTGGAATACCATCCCGATCCGTTCTCGCACCTGCGCAATATTGGTTTTCGGGTCAGTGATGTCCTTGTCATGGATCCTGATCCGCCCATTTGATGGAGTTTCCAACAGGTTCAGACAACGGAGAAACGTCGATTTACCCGAGCCGGAAGGGCCGATGACGGCAACAACTTCACCTTGGCTAATGGTCGTAGAGATGTCGTGCAGCACCGTCTGCTTTCCGAACGACTTGGACAAATTTTCTACTTTAATCACTACGACGCAGCCTCCTCTCAAGAATCCGGGCGATGAAGGTAAGGATCAGCACCAGAACATAATAAATGATCCCTACAAATAGTAACGGCTCAAAGTATTTGAACGTATCTGCACCGACCACATTGGCACGGCGCATCAAATCCTCTACACCAATGACAGAAACAAGCGAGGATTCCTTAAGCAAAGCAATACATTCATTCACTAGCGCAGGGAGAATATTCTTAACCGCCTGCGGCAGGATGATACTGATCATCATGGTCCTATAAGGGATTCCAAGCGACATGGCTGCTTCCCTCTGTCCGCGATCAACGGATAGTATGCCGGCACGGATCGTTTCCGACAAGTATGCAGCTGAGTTAAGACCGAAGGCCAGACCTGCTGCCATCAGCGGTGAGATATCGTATTGGAAGATCTGGGGAGTTGCGTAATAAATCAAGAAAAGCTGAAGCAGCAGGGGTGTCCCTCGAAAGATTGATGTATATACCGTTGCAAACCACCTTAGCGGTTTGATATCTGAGATCTTGAACAGCGACAGAATGGTGCCCCATATGAAACCGAATAGCGCAGATACAAATGTGAACAAAAGGGTAACTGCGGTTCCCTTCAGTACATAAGGAATATAACCGTTAAGAACACTGAAATCTAAATTCATTGTACAACCATCCCTTACTTTCTCGTATGACTGACGCCTCGATTACTCAAACCATTTCTTAATGAGCTCTGATTTCTTGCCAGTATCGCTGAGCTCTTTCAAAGATTTGTTGAAATCACTAACCAAAGGGGAGCCTTTCGGAAAGGCTATCGCGTATCCCTCTTCCTCGTCAGAAGCAATCACTTGGAACTTCAAGTCGGGATTGCTCTTCACATATCCTTGAACAACGGCATCTTCAATAATAGCTGCATCAATGCGATTCGACTTCAGCTCTTGGATCAGGTCAGGAATACGGTTTAGTTTCTTAATTTGGGCCTCTTTCAGATCTGCAACGACCTGCTCTTGCGTAGAGCCCAGTTGCACCCCAATCCGCTTGTTCTTCAGCTCGTCCAACGTTTTGTAACTGGAATCGCTTTTGGAAACAATGGTGTTCTGGGCGACAAAATAAACTTCGGAGAAATCAACGCTAGCTTTGCGTTCCTCCGTGATGGACATGCCGGACATTACAAAATCAACGCGCTTCGATTGAAGTGCTGCAATTAAGCCGTTGAAATCCATGCTTTGGATTTTCAATTCATACCCAAGCTTAGCCGCTACTGCTTTCGCGATATCGATGTCAAACCCGACGATCTCACCATTATTCTTGGCATCCACATTCTCATATGGAGGATAATCGGGTGATGTTCCCATTACTAATACTTTTTTATCTGCTGCGGTTGGAGCGGGCGTTGTATTAGAACCGGCTGGGGATTGGCCGTTATTATTGCCGCCGGCACAACCAGCAAGCGTAAGTAGACCTACCAACAAAATGACTATGAGACGTAAACCGTGATTGTGTTTCTTCATGTTGATCCCTCCTGATGTTATATACAATCTCATGCTGAAAACATGCAAATTTAAATATATCAAAAAGACCAAGGGAAACTCTATTGGTAATATATTGGTTTCGTAGTCATTTGCAAAATTTACATGGTTAGTCTTACCCAAAATTCCAATCGCCATTACGCGTACTTTATAATCCATTGTCCAATAGAAAAAGGGGTGGTATGATACTTGTAACCTGTCCGTTTAGGAGCTACTTTTGATGTATAAGAGGCAACTTAGACTAGCTTTGAGTAGAAGAAATATATCTTTGTATTTATTAATTGTAGTCCTTCCCCTTTGTATTTTTAGCTCCGCTTATTTGTATTTTAAATCCAAGAATAATCATTCCTTTCTGGAGGAAACAGCCCACAGGTATTCGAGCTTCCATGCCATGTATATCGAAAGCTTTATCGGAGAAACGATTGGGAGATTAGAGAGCTTGGCCATGGTGCTGAGTAACCAAGAGATCAATCTCAGACTGGTTGAAGAAGTATTAGCTAAAACACATCAAGAGGACCCGCGATTTTCTGGTTTTTATTGGGTCACTAGTACTGGAGATATTACTATAGGTTCCAATGAGCTTAAGGAACGAGTTAACTTATCGGGCAGAGACTATTTTCATCAAGCAGTACTCACGGGGAAAACTCAAATATCAGAAGCTCATTTCGGCAGGATTACGGGCCGGTATGTTTTTTCAATCGCTACCCCTGCAAAAGATCAAACGGGACAAATAAAAGGTGTGTTAGTGGGGAGTATTTCATTAGTAGGGATGCTTGAGGTTATTCAGGAATTAGTCAAGGATGAAGCTGTCCAGCTTATCGATGAGACGGGAAAAATCATCTTGCAGACCAAGGAGCTTCCCATTGCCAGCAAAGGCGTAGGCTCTTATGTAAATCTGGAAGTGGTACCCTGGAAACTCAATTCCATCATGATGCTCGATCACGGCAAATTACTGATCAAACCGTTCTTGATTTATTTAACCATCGGTTTCTTACTTATGAACATTCTTTTTATGTTGTTACAATCTTTCATAACCAAACATAAGCTAGCCAAGGAATTGAGTCTTAATGAAGCAGACAAGCTGAGGTTAATAGGAATCATTGCAACCAGTACGGCCCATGAGATTCGTAATCCGCTCACTGGAATTAAAGGTTTTGTTTCCTTGCTTAGCAAGAAATACAAGGATGACAAGGATCAATATTATTTCTCTCTAATCCTCAAAGAAGTCGACAGAATTAATACGATTGTGAGCGAATTGTTGATTGTAGGTAAGCCTGCAATTGCCTCTAAAGAAATCAATCATATCAATGATATTCTATCTGACATTATTCCATTAATCGAATCGGAAGCCAATCTGCATAATGTACAACTATCGATCACGATGACGACGGACCCTGCTTTCATTGATGTTTCCAAGGACCATCTCAAACAAGTCATATTAAATTTGATTAAGAATGCGTTGGAGTCTATGGAGTCGAATGGTCAACTCATCATCTCTTCCGAGAAAACAAAGGACAGCGTTCTGATCAAGATTAAAGATACAGGCGAAGGCATGTCACCAGAGGTGCTAAGAGATGTTTTCGTTCCTTTTTTCACCTTGAAGGAGACAGGGACAGGACTAGGACTGGTGGTCTGCAAGCGGATACTGGACAGCTATGGCGGGGAATTGCGAATTGAAAGCCGCGTAGGTGTCGGGACTCAGGTTACGGTTCAACTCCCTTTAGTTGAGCGTGTAGTTTGAGGAATTAACGGTCAGGTTCCCCTTCAAATGCAAAAACCCGGCCGAATAAGGTCGGGTTCTTGCATTTATTGTTCCACTGAATCCTTGCAATGCAGATGGATTACTCGTGTAAGAGCATGAAAAGAAAAGAGATGATTCACCATATCGACAGTAAGATCTTCGGCTGCTTTCTGGTTCATCACGAAAAGATATCCATTCAGTTGCAAAAAGATGACTAAGGCAGTGAAGGCGGTTCTTTTGTTTGCATTTTGAAAGGGATGATTCTGCCCTAATGATTCGAAGAGAGCGGAAGCTTTCTCGAACACGGATGGATAGGCATCCTCGCCAAAGGCGGAAGATTGAGGGCGTAGAACCGCTGATTCTAATAAACCGCTATTTTTGACACCAATATGCTCACCTGGGCTATATTTCTGGATAAGGGCCACATTGATCGCAATGACCTCTTGGACGGATAAATAACGGATGATGTTCATTTTAGCGATCCTTCAGGCCTTTCAGTGTATCGTCATACAGATCCATAACTTGCGCCAAGGTTTCAATAAATTGTGGGCTTATTCCTGCGGGCAGAGCGATTTTGTTTGCTTTTCGAATGACGATTTCTCCGTTGACTTCTTTCACCTCGATGTGCACGGTATCGCCTTGTTCAAGTCCGATTTGCTTCAAAGCTTCGGTCATTGTAATGCCAAGGCTATTCCCGAACTTCGTTACCTTCCGCTCCATTTCGATCTCCTTACTCATATGATTTCCCCCTTATAATACTATTCAACTGTTATTACAATTATACATTTGTGACTACCAATAATAAAGTATGTATTGCGGAAGAATGGCACCCCGCACGGAAATTGTTCCCTATTCTCAAGGAGAATAAGCTATAATGCTTGTGACAGCTTATGTTATTGCTTGCGCCGGTATTATATGTCTGTCTTGAGGTGAGCGGGTTTGGAAACGATCAAAACCATTTGGAAATCTTCCTTCCGGTCAAAAATTATTTTTGCTTTCATTTTGATTGTACTTATTAATCTGTTAGTAATAGGCTTCATCGTCAATCTACAAGTGTCGAAAACGATTAAAAACGATGCGACTCAGTTAAGCTTGCTAGTACTGGAACAGGCAAATTTGAATTTGACCGGTTACTTGAAGGATTACGAGAAATTTTTGCTCACACTGGGTACCAGTCATGAATTTCAAGCATGGAGCAATTACAGCAGCGGGGATGAAAGAGCCCAATCCATCGTTCCGTATTCGGCGATTATAAAAGATTTTGTTGGTCCATTCGTCAATAACCATCCTGAACTGTTATCCATTCAGTTCTATCATGCTCCCTCCTCCAATCATATGGTTTATTCCAACGGTTACGGCTATAAGCCAGGATATACCATAGAAGATGAAAACTGGATTTTCGACCTCAGTCCAATCAATAAAATAACCTATCACATTGATATCAACAAAAAATATGTTGAAAACTCCCTCAAAACATTAGATATTTCCTATATAAGTCTTGTGAAAAGCTTCAATTACAAAGGGTTAGTGTATGTAAAAATTGATATTGAACCTGTATTGATGCAGAACATTTTGAATCATTTGAATTTGGGCAATGGCGCAGTAGGCTTTATCGTAGATAACAACGGGATCATTGTTGCTCATCCGAACAAAGAGTTCATCTTAACTCCAATTGACGACAATATTAACCAAGGTTTGCAGCAATCGCCATACGGCTATTACGTGGATCAGAAGTCGGGAGACATCCTCATTTTCAAACCGATTTCCGGAACCGAATGGAAGTCCGTTTTTGCCATCCCTTACGAAGAAATCATGGGAAGCATTTACTCGACCCGCAATATGGTGATAGGAACGGCAATGGTTTGTTTGCTGGTTTCAATCATTATCATCCTGGTGATATCCTCTTCACTCACGAGCAGAATCATGAAGCTGAAAAGAGCGTTATACCATACAGGACAAGGTCGAATATCCGTCATGCTGCCGGTTGAAGGCAGTGATGAAATATCCGCACTCTCTCATTCCTATAATAAAATGTTAACCGACCTCAAATATTCAATCGAGAGACTCTCAAAAGCCCAATTTGCTGAACAAGAAGCAGTATTGCTATCTCTCCAATCCCAGATCGACTCCCACTTTCTATACAACACGTTGGAGATTATCAACTCGATGGCGAGTAAAATCCAACATGAGGATATCGAGAATATTACGGTGTCGCTTGCTCAGATGTTCCGCTACACCGCGAATTATAAATTTACCAGCGTAACCTTACAAGATGAGATTAATCATTTGCTCAATTATTTGCGAATCATCGAAATTCGGTACCTGGAACGCTTCTCTTATGAATTGAAGGTCGATGAGAACTGTATGGACACGAAGTGCATGAAGGTCATTCTACAGCCATTAGCAGAGAACGCGGTTAAGCATGGACTAAATGGTTACGTAGATTCCCTGCATATCGCGATTACGGTTCATCGTTTCGATGAGAACACGGTCGAATTTCTCGTATCGGATAATGGAATAGGATTTTCTGAACAACGGTTGCATGAACTCAGGGAGCAGTTAAACCTTCAAGATAGCGATAGTCCCAATCCCAGTTCAGATCGGATCGGATTACTGAACATTCAACACCGTTTAAACTTGCATTACCCTGCACATACGGCCAAGCTCCATATCGGAAATAACAGCAGCCAAGGGGCCTGTGTTCAAATTTTATTCCCCTATCTATCGTCTGAGAACGAGGGAAGAAAGGACTCCTTATCATGATCCGTGTGTTAATTGTGGATGACGAACCTCACATTCGTTCCGGTATTGCAGCTAAGATTGAACAGGCGAATAACCCTTTATGGCTTGTAAGCGGTGAAGTAGGGAATGGAATAGAGGCGATGGAATGGCTGAAATGTTATCATGCCGATATTTGCTTGACGGACATCCGTATGCATGTCATGGACGGCCTCAGCTTGATCAAAGAAGTGAAAGCCATGTATCCGTGGATGCAGTGGCTCATCATTTCATCTTATGATGATTTCAGTTATGCGAAGCAAGCTCTGCAGTTGGGAGTCACCGATTATATTCTGAAGCCTATTGATCGACAGACGCTTTATGAGTCTCTTGCCAAGACGGAGGAGCAGCTACTCAAGAATCGGAAAGAACGAGCTTATCATTTATTAGTGGACAAAATGCAGCAGTTACAGGATATCTTACAGCAATGGACCCATTTAATCCGAACGAATCAATTCGATAAATACCCTATGCTTGTCAGTGATACCCTTGCTTTGATGGAGCAATGGGTCGATCAGGAAGTTTACTTGTTGGATGCCCTGTCCAGCGAATTGATCGATTTGGTCGTGAAGCAAGTGAAATATCCGAAATTCTCACATACCCTGTCGATGGCCAAGGAGTATGGGTTCGATTCCGATAAGCTGCAGTTGTCGCAAACACGCTATTATTTTCGCATGGCAGCCGTGATGAGGATGGAGAAAAGCATCCTGCAGATGATTCACGGATTAAAGAAAGAGCATCAATATCAAAATCCGCGTATCGTGAATCAAATTAAACAATTTTTGGACGAGCACTACGCAGACAAAATAACTTTGGACGAGCTGGCGAAGCGGATTCCTATTAGTCGATCCTATTTGACGATCTTGTTTAAGCAAGATACGGGCAAAACCGTGTGGGAATATTTAATGGATGTGCGGATGCGTACAGCCAAGCTGCTGCTGCTGGATCATAATCTGAAGATTTATGAATTGGCCAATCAGATCGGCTATGAGAATAGTGAGCATTTCTCCAAATTGTTTAAGGAGTATTATGGAGTTACACCAAAGGAATATAGGCGATCCTTAGAGATGAATCTGGAGAATCCTTCCGACTAATCGGGGAGGATTTTTCTATGTTCCGAACATTATTCCATTACTATGGTTTTTAAATGATGACTCATTGTGATCGGGGGGCAAGGATGAAATAATGGGAGTAAGTTACATCAATGGGTGGCCACTCATGTAACCAGGAAGCCAAATATGAATGAGGGGAGATTTTCAATTGAGACAACATTTCCTGAAAATGTTGACCGCATCGATTTTAACATTATCTCTGGTAAGCGCTTGCACTTCCGCACCTACTGCTACTCCTGAAGGGACCCCAAAGGAAGCCTCGAAGGAGCCAACGAAGTCAACTGCACCTAGTGGGACTACAGACAAAGTGAAACCGCCGGGCACCTTTCCCATTGTAGATAAAAAGGAAACATTGAAAATTTTCACTATCCAAGACATCACGGTTGAGAACCCGGCTACCAATGATTTTGTGAAGTGGTATGAGGAGAAGACCAACATTAAGATCGAGTGGGATGTCGCACCTGCCGCAGGGTTCGCGGAAAAGCTTCAAGTTACGCTCGCTGGCGGTAAGCTGCCGGATATATTCATGGCTTCTAATATTAGTGCCAGCCAGCAGGTATCTTATGGCGCTCAAGGCGTGTTCAGGCCTCTTAATGACCTGATCGATAAATACGCGCCGAATATTAAGAAAATGCTGCAGGATAGCCCGTATCTCAAAGATTATATGTATACGTTGGATGGCAATATATATGCGCTGCCTACCCTGGATGAAGGGCTGCACGTGACGCTGCCCAACAAGCTGTGGATCTATCAGCCATGGCTTGACAAGCTTGGACTCAAAATGCCGACCACATTGGATGAATACTATAACGTGTTGGTCGCCTTCAAAAAGAATTATCCCAATGCCTGGCCGCTCTCAGCGTTAAAAGGCGCGGAGCCTACTAACTTCTTTATGCAGTCCTTTATTTACTACGACAATCGCAATTATTTGCAAATGAAAGACAAGAAGGTCGAATTTGTGGCAGATAAGCCTGCTTACAAAGAAGGTCTGAAATATTTGAGAAAATTAGTGAAGGATGGCTTGCTTCAACCGGAAGCGTATACGCAAGACCGTCAAGCCCTGACTGCCCTCGGCGAATATCCGAATGAAACAAGACTTGGTTCCGTAACAGGCTTATGGTGGGGGTCTTGGGTAGTCAATAACGGAGAGAGCGGACGCTATAAGGATTATCAACCCGTTGGAATCCTGGCCGGACCGAATGGAGAACGAATCGGAATGGATCGAGGCGTCACGCCGCAAATGGGTGCATTCGCTATAACCAAAGATGCCAAAAATCCGGAAGCCGCGATCCGTTGGGTCGATTGGTTATACAATCCTTACAATATGTTTGAAGAAGGATGGAGCGCCTATTTCGGAAAAGAAGGGGTAGGTTGGAAGAAAGCCGCTCCTGGAGCCAAGTCGTATACGGGTGCTGATGCCAAGTGGGAGTTCATTATGCCTTATGGGACGAAGAACAATCACCGCCTACAGCAGAGTGCTCCTTTCTATCGTACTGCCGCCTTTACATACAGTGAAGCTATGGCGGATAAAAATGATCTCGAGCCTCGGTTATACAGAGCCACCAATGAGCTATACGTCCCATATTCCAGACGGGATTTGAAAGTTCCTTTCCTCTTCTTGTCGGAGAAGGATCTAACGAAACATGGAGATCTGTTGAACAACATCAAAAATGTGGTAACCCAATTTGAGATCAAGTTCCTGACAGGCAATCTGGATCTGGACAAAGACTGGGATTCGTATCTGAAAGAATTGAATAACGCGGGTCTGCCGGCTTATATCGAGATCGTGCAGAGAAACGTCGATCTTAAAAAGTAAATAACAATCCAACCTACATCCCCTTTGAATCCAGGGGATGTAGTGAAGGAGTTGGTTGCGATTCTATCAAGATCCACCCAGAAACAGATTTTGCACAATTGGCAGCTGTATGCACTCATCCTGATTCCATTTGTATACGTCGTCATCTTTCATTACGTGCCGATATACGGGTTGCAGATGGCATTCAAAAATTACAATGTGGTCAAAGGCCTAAATGGAAGCGATTGGGTAGGCATTCAGCATTATCAGCGTTTTTTCAATTCCTATGATTTTAAAATCATTCTAAAAAATACGGTGCTCATTTCAGTTGTTCAACTACTCGTAGCTTTCCCGGCGCCCATTCTGCTGGCTTTATCGTTGAACTACATTCGGAAGATGATGTTCAAAAAAACAGTACAGATGGTCACGTATGCCCCTTATTTTATATCGCTAGTCGTGATGACCGGTATTATCTTGCAGCTGTTGTCTCCGAACACGGGGGTCATCCATAAGCTGGTGGAGGCCGTTCTAGGCAGACCGATCAACTTTATGATGGAGCCTGATTATTTCATCCCTATCTATGTTCTATCGGGAATATGGCAGAACATCGGATGGAGCTCGATCATTTATTTGGCGGCGCTTGCCGGTATTGATCCAACGCTGCATGAAGCGGCTGTAATGGATGGCGCTAATAAAGTGCAGCGGGTTCGCCACATCGATATCCCAGGCATCATGCCGACTGTTGTTATTTTATTCATTATGGAAGTCGGTAGATTCATGAATGTAGGTTTCCTGAAAATATTGTTGCTGCAGAATCCATTAAATATATCGGCCTCTGAAGTAATCGATACGTACGTCTATCGCACAGGGATTCTCTCCGGTCTACCTGATTTCTCTTATGCGGCAGCAATTGGACTGTTCAAGTCCTTAATCGGATTAGTATTAATCGTGATCGCGAACCAGATTGCCAGAAAAGTAAACGGCAGCGGTGTCTGGTGATGGAGGTTGTGAATGCATGCATGAAAATAACCTGATTCGGGAAACGGGCTCCGACAAACTATTTAATATCATCAATTATACATTCGCGATCGGCCTATTGATTGTTGTCATGTATCCGTTAATCTTCGTGGTGAGTGCCTCCTTTAGCTCTCCGCAGGCCTTAATATCGGGAAAAGTATGGCTATTCCCAGTAGATTTCAGCTTAGCCGGTTATAAAGCGGTTTTTGAGTATCGGGAAGTGTGGGTTGGGTTTGCCAATAGTGTTTTTTATATGGTCGTTGGAACGATCTTGAACATTGTCCTGACGATAGCGGCGGCTTACCCGCTTTCCCGAAAAGATTTTTTGGGCGGGAGAGCCATCGCCCTCATATTCGCCTTTACATTAATCTTCTCAGGAGGATTGATTCCGACCTATTTGCTGGTGCGGAATTTGGGCTTGCTGGATTCTCGGTTGGCTCTCTTGATCCCTAGTGCCATTAATGTTTTTAATGTCATTGTGATGATGTCCTTCTTTCGAAGCTCGATTCCGGACGAATTATTGGATTCCGCTAAAATGGACGGTTGCAGCAATTTTCGCTTCCTGCTCCGCATTGTAATTCCCTTGTCAGGGGCAGTTATTGCCGTCATCACTTTATTTTACGCCGTTGACCATTGGAACAGCTATTTTGAAGCCCTTTTATATTTATCAGATAAGGATAAATATCCTTTGCAGCTTTTTTTGCGGAATATTTTAGTGCTGAATACGGTGTTTGATTTTGCCAAAGAAGATGTCCGAGGGGACAGCAGCCGCATGTATTTAAGTGAACTAATGAAATATTCGCTGATCATTATTTCGACGCTGCCATTGTTGATCATCTATCCCTTTGTGCAAAAACATTTTGTTAAGGGCGTTATGATCGGTTCTTTGAAAGGCTAGTCACTGGAAGCATTCATTCTGTATCCGCTAATAAACAAACATGGCTTATCGCCAATTGGAGGTTATCATTCATGGCATTAAATCATCCAGTCCGTCTGGCTGTTGTAGGTGGAAACCGCGGGTTCTCGTACACGAAGACGATGGATTTATTACAAGGACAAATTGAGCTGGCAGCGGTATGTGATTTGGATGAACAGGTTTTTGGCAAATGGAAAGAGCGGTATCCCGGAATCCGGACGAGCACGAATTATGAACAGCTGTTGGATGACGATTCCATCGATGCTGTGTTCATTGCGACCCCGATGCTAATCCATGCGCGACAAGCGGTACAGGCGATGAAGGCGGGAAAACATGTTCTCTGTGAAGTGTCCTCTGCTCACACATTGGAGGATTGTTGGGAGCTTGTAGAGACCGTAGAACAGACTGGGAAAGTGTACATGATGGCGGAAAATTTCTGTTACACGCGATTGAATATGATGATCCGGAATATGTCGGAAAAGGGCATGTTCGGCGAAATTACGCATGCGGAATGCGGCTATGTCCATGATGTGCGCAGAGCTACCAATAACGCAGACGGTTCATTGAAGTGGCGCGGCGAGATGTTAAGGGATTTTAATGGTATTAATTATCCAACTCATTCTCTGGGACCGATTGCCCAATGGTTAGGCATTAACCAGAAGGACGGCGATTCATTCGACTATATGACGACAGTAGTCTCGAAGCCGGCGTCGCAATGCGACTATTTTGCGGAGTTGTTCGGGAAGGATCATCCGGGAGCACAGCCGGACTACTGGAAGCAGGGGGATTCTGCCTTAACGTTAATTCGTACGAAGCAGGGAGCCGTCATTTATTTGCGCAATGATTTCTCCTCGCCCCGTCCCTTCAACTATAAGCATCATGCGCTGCAAGGAACCAAGGGTTCTTTCTTGCCCCCTCGATTCGAAGGAGAAGAGCCGATGGTATGGTTTGACAGCCGTTCGTCCGAGAGATCTTATAACGGCAAAGCCGTCTGGACGCCTCTCTGGGAGTACGCGGATGAATTCGAGCATCCTTGGTGGAGTCGATCACGGGAAAAAGCAGAAGCCGCTGCTTCTTTCGGGGATTATTTCGTGATGGAGGAATTTGCTGCAGCGATCCGGGAGAATCGTCTTCCTGAGATGGATGTGTATGACTCGGTGGCGATAAGCAGTGTGTTTCCGCTATCCGTTCAGTCTGCGGCCAATCAAGGGCAACCGGTTGCATTTCCCGATTTCGCTCGGAATAAATTCAACAAACAATGAACGGAGGTGAGGAGCATGAAATGGGGAATCAGCTCGAATAGCTTGAGCCGTGCCATAGCCGCGAAGGAGATGACCGTTCCGGATGTCATCGAGTGGACGGCAAAGGCAGGGGGAGAGCACATTGAAATCGTGCCGATCGGTTACGATCTGACCCGGGATCCGGGACTTGTGCAGGCCATTCGCCAAAAAGCGGAACAAGTTGGCATCGATATATCGAACTATACGGTTAGAGCTAACTTTATTACCGAGGATGAGGCGAGCCTTGAACAAGAAATTGAGCGTGTAAAGCAGGAGGTCGATATTGCGAACGAGCTGGGGGTCAAATTGATGCGTCATGACGTTGCGTCCAGACCTCCTGGAGAACGGTCAATCGTTCAATTTCACAAGGATTTGCCTATGCTGGCGGAAGCCTGCAGACAAATCGCCGACTACGCCTCCAAATTCGGAATTACGACAAGTGTAGAGAATCATGGCTACTATATGCAGGCTAGTGAACGTATTCAAAGCCTGATCGATGCGGTTGGACGTCCTAATTTCAAGATGACGCTCGATACAGGGAATTTCATGTGCGTGGATGAAACAGCGGTTCATGGTGTAAGCAATAATATCGGTCTCGCTTCCATGGTTCATTTGAAAGATTTCTACCTTCGTTCCAGACATCGGGATCCTGGTCAAGGTTGGTTTAAGACAGCGGGAGGAAATTACTTGCGAGGTTCGATTGTGGGGCAAGGGGATATCGATATATGGGAAGTGCTGCGCATCATCAAGGATTCGGGTTATGACGGGTACATTTCCATTGAATTTGAAGGGATGGAAGAGTGCCGCAGCGGGACGAGAATCGGTCTGGAGAACGCCCAACGCATCTGGAATGAAGTATGAACGAGATCGGTTCCAGTAGAGAGAGAGGAGGATGAGCTATGAAGGTATTAGCGATAGGGGCGCATCCGGATGATATCGAAATATCTTGTGCCGGCACGCTGGCGAAGATGGTCCAGTCCGGCCACGAAGTAGTCATTTGTCACGTGAGCGACGGTGATAAAGGACACTATGAAATCCCTTCGGAGAAATTGATTGTGATTCGCAAGCAGGAGGCACAGCTAGCAGGAGCCGTTATAGGCTGTCCCGTTATTTCACTGGGGATGAGGGACGGGCGAATTCTCGCAGACAATGAAACTAACCGTGCACTCTTTATGGATCTATTGTGTTCCGTTCAGCCTGATCTTGTTATCACGCACGCGCCGAACGACTATATGCCCGATCATGTCGCCGTGAGCCGATTAGTCTTCGATACTACGTTTCTCGCGACATTGCCGGGAGCATCACAGAATCACCCTTTTGCCGCGAAAGTGCCATCTTTGTTCTATATGGATAACCTGTCTGGTATTGATTTTCAACCGACTCTCTATGTAGATATTACGGATACCTTTACAACAAAGGCGACCATGCTGGAGCAGCACCAAAGCCAATTAGTCTGGTTAAAGGAGCACGATAATGTTGACGTTCTGGATTTGATGAAGACGTTAAGCAAATTCAGAGGCATTCAGGCCGGATGTACATATGCCGAAGGATTTATCCAACATATGGCTTGGACGCGTCCCAATGCGGTCCGATTCCCGGTGTGACCCTTTTACGAAAAATATAAAAATGAGGAGAGAAGAGCAATGACAATTAAATTTGCTGTAGTAGGAACAGGTTGGGTAGCGGGAGAATACCTCAAAGCGATTAACGCCCGAAAGGATTCTGAAGTGTATGGCGTTGTTTCCAATGATGCTAATCGAGTGAAACCGAAATTGGCCGAGCTTGGCATCGATACTCGAATCTTCGCTACCTTCGAGGAAATGATTAAGGATCCGCAGATCGACGCTGTTGTCCTTTGCTCGACCCCTGGCATCCGCCCGCAGCAAGCTGCAATGGCTGCTCAGCATGGCAAGCATCTCATAATTGAGAAGCCGATGGCTATGAATCGGGAAGGGCTCGAGATTATGGCCGACGCAATTTCGAAAAACCCGGTTAAATCGGTAGTTAGCTTCGTCCTACGCTGGAATCCAATGTTCGAATCGACGAAGGCCCTTATCAACGATGATGCATTAGGAAGAGTGTATATGGCCCAGGTTGATTACTGGCATCACATTGGGCCGCATTATGTGCAGTATGTGTGGAGTAAAACAAAGGCGCTCGGTGGGAGCAGCATTCTTACAGCAGGTTGTCATGCGGTGGATGCGGTGCGGTACTTTGCCGGTGATATTACGGAAGTAACCGCCTATAGCTGCAAAACCTGGGCGGATTCGGATTATGAATTCGATCCGAATGCGATTGCAATATTCAAATTGAAAAGTGGAGGGCTCGGGAAAGTTTCATCATCGGTTGAATGCAAAACCCCGTATAAATTCAATGTTCATTTACTCGGTGAAAAGGGCGCGATCATGGATAACCAATTGTACAGCCACAAGCTTCCGGGGCAAACGAACTATGCGACCATTCCGACCATTCTGCCGGACAGCGGGGATGTGTCCCATCATCCATTTGCTAAGGAGCTTGCTGATTTCGTGAATGCCATCCTTAATGATTCAACGACTCGATGTGACTTCTTCGACGCGTACAAATCAATGGATGTCTGCTTCGCTATTGACGAATCCATCGCCACGGGACAAAAGGTGATCATTCAATCGTGATCGTGATCGTAAGCGCAAGCGCGGGTGATGATTAGGCGATTCAGTAGGAGGGCCCTATGAGATTGGACAATAATATCGCATTGATTACAGGAGGGTCGCTTGGCATCGGACGGGCAATCGCCCTCCGATTCGCCCGTGAGGGCGCAAAAGTAGCCATCTCAGGTCGCAACCGCGCTTCATTGGAGGAAGCTGCGGGAATGATCCGTGAACAAGGCGGCGAAGTATTAACAGTAGAGTCCGATGTGCAGGATCAAGATCAGGTCAACCGAATGATAGACCAGATCCTGGATAAATGGGGGAGGATTGATGTGCTTGTCCACAATGCGGGAATTAATAATCCGACCCCTTTTCTCGATATAACGGCAGAAGAATGGGACCGTCATATCAACATTAACTTGAAGGGTGCATTTCTTGTATCGCAGCGAGTATGCAAGGAGATGACCAAGCAGCAGCAGAAAGGCTCTGTCATCCTCATGTCGAGCGTCAATGGGCTTGCAGCGGAAGCGGATTTGGCCCATTATAACGCATCCAAGGGTGGATTGAATATGCTTGCCATGTCCATGGCGCTTGAATTAGCACCGCTCAATATTCGCGTCAATTCCTTATGTCCTGGCTTTATTGAGACCCGATTGACCAAACCGGTTATTGATAATGCCCCTGCCATCCATGAATATCTGAGAACGATCCCGATGGGAAGAGTCGGGCAACCCGATGAAGTTGCGGATGTGGCACTCTTTCTGGCAAGCGACGAATCACGCTATATAACAGGCCATTGTATGGTTGTCGATGGCGGGCAATTGATCAAGCTTTCCTAGAATTCCAGAGTTACAAACCCCGACCAAGCCGAGGTCGGGGTTTTGTAATTCCGCGTAATATTTCTAGTTATTTATTACCTACACCACTGTAAAATCGTTCCGATACCGCTCAAAGTCGGCTGTTCGACATTCCAGCTTCATCCTCGTTCCATCCTCCTCATAGCTCGTGGACTGAACATTAGCATGTTCATTGAAGTAAGCGACTAATCGCCCCTGACTGAACGGAATCAAGATTTCGCATTCTATATAATCGCGGAAAATATGACCCCTGATTAGCTCGATTAGCTCATTCAAGCCGCTCCTTTGCTTGGCAGACAGGTAAACAATGTTTTCTTCAACTTGAGGGAAGCTGTGTTCCGTCAGATCACTTTTGTTATAAGCGTATATAGTCGGAATGTCATATGCGCCTAGTTCTTTCAACGTATCATTCGTGACGGAGATAAGCTTCTCGTAATCTTCATGGGAATAGTCGACGACATGAACCAATAAATCAGCCTCGGCCACTTCTTCCAATGTGGAACGGAATGCTTTGACTAGGTGATGGGGGAGCTGGCTGACGAAACCGACCGTATCTGTTAACAAGAACGACTTGTGGTCGGGTAAGTTAATGCTTCTGACCGATGTTTCCAGTGTGGCAAACAGCATATCTTTGGCAAAAACCTGTTTATTGGTGTGCGGGTCAACCTTTTCCATCAAGGCATTCATCAGACTTGATTTACCCGTGTTGGTATATCCGACGAGACAGACAACGGGTACTTCGTTTTTCTGACGTTGCTTCCGTTGGATTTGGCGTCTGGCCACAAGCTTCTCCAGCTCGGACTGCAGAGCCGTGATCCTTTCTTCGATGCGCCTGCGGTCGAGCTCGAGCTTGGTTTCACCGGCACCTCTGTTCTTAAGACCGGCACCGCCGCCCTGACGGCCTAATGATGCGCGAAGTCCAACCAAGCGGGGAAGCATGTACTGGAGCCGCGCAACCTCCACCTGCAGCTGGGCTTCTCTTGTCTGAGCCCGTTCTGCGAAAATATCCAGAATGAGGATCGTCCGGTCAATAACCGTCACCTCAAGAGAGGACTCCAGATTACGGATTTGGGAAGGCGACAGCTCCGTGTTAATAATAACAACATGCACATCATGGGCCTCTAACAAAGCACGCAGCTCCTCGATCTTGCCCGTCCCAATGTAATGGGAAGGGTTCACACGGGTTGCTTTTTGAGTCAGCTCATCTACGACCTCGATATAACAGGCAGAAGCCAAATTGCGCAGCTCCTCCATGGAGTAGTCAAAGTCAGTTTGGTTCTGAAGCTGAACGCCGACTATAATCGCTTTTTGTTCGGTTTGTTCCATTTATCATCATCCTCCAGGCTTATTAGCACAAAATAAAAACACAGGCAGGTCTGCCTGTGTTAACAGTAAGAGTCAGAGGAAATCAGGAGAATCCATAAGGAACAAGGCCCTATGACACTCATGGCCTTTCATAGCGAGTAAACGGTATTACCGCCAGAAGGTAGAGAAGTAATCCCTTAATGGCAGTAAAGAGTTCGTTCATTCGCTATGAAAATGTTCCGCTCCAAAGGTAATACGAAGATGGGCATTCGTAAGCTCGTTGCTTCGTATTCATTATGGGGTACCTTCAAATATGGACAGACCAATCCTGAGTCCTCTGCACACAGGCAGAGCTTTGGCGCTATTCAATTAGCTGCGCAAAGACCTAACTCGGATAAAGTCTATCACACGTACCCCTCCGTTCCTAAAAGTAGCTCAAGTATATCATGATCGTTAGAATGGGGTAAAGTTAATCCATGATTATAATTAAACTCCACCACGAAGAACCTGACCGTTGATCCGGTCAGGATTTTTATTCAATGGATATCACATTTGTTGAGAATGAAATGGATTTGATTCTCAAGTCGATTTATAACCTCTTGCTCTTCAATAGAATGTTCGGCCCCGCTTTTTAGACTTTCCAGCTCTTGCTTTAATTCATGAAGATCTGCGCTTGCATTAGCGCAGTCGTAATTGCTTTCCAACTGTTCGAGCAACTTGAAGCCTCCTTCGTCTATCCCTTTATTTATTTCCTGCTTTTTTACCCTTCTTGTCCGAAGTCCGAGCATGAGTGTTTTGGGCTGCGTGTCCTTGTTGTTTGGCCATTGTAGGTCGCCTCCTTTTCTTGGGCTTACCTTATTGTTTGTGGAAAATTGTCAGGGTATTCGTCGCTGTCGTTCGGAAACGCCCCAGATACTTTCACAGGAGCAAACTTTATCTTGTGCATAGGCGGGATTGCCTATTAAATGCAATTTAAAGATTCAATGAAGCCCGTTAAACCTAGGTCTAAAAGAAGGTTTCTGTCAAATATTGACGAATAAATATACAAAATGAACCAGTAGGATTAGGAAATAAGGAGCAGTGCATATGAAGAGAACCGGCTTTTTAATTCTTACTTTTAGTTTGATTTTCATTTTGCCCTTATTAGGAAGTCTGGCAAGGTGGGATGGGCTGCCCCCGGGATATGGGGAGTTCCCTGCTCAAGAGGCGGTGCAGGATCCAGGCTTCAGTGTAATTTACTTTATTTTTGCGGTTATGGTAGCCTTGTTCATTGCAGCATTCCTGATTTTCCCCGGGCTGTTTGGGTTTAAGAAAAAAGACCAGCCTCTTAAAAAACCGATGGAAACCGGCTTTCCCGTATGGTTTTGGTGGAGTCTGCCGCTGCTAGGAATAAGCTGGTTCATTATGTGGTCCCGGCTAGAAGCTTTTGAGTCGTTAGAAAATTACACCTTCGTTCCTTTGTGGTGGGCTTTTATCCTCATACTTGACGGTATCGTGTACAGGCGTAATCAAGGGGTCTCGATTTTATCGAAGAAACCAACGATCATGAAGCTGTTGGCTGTCGTTTCCTGCTTCAGTTGGTTCGCGATCGAATATCTTAATTTCTTCGTAATGGAGAATTGGTATTACCCGAATAACAAGGTCTTCACGAACTTCGGCAATATTTTCTGGTTCTCGATCTCCTATACAACCGTTTTACCTGCGATTATTGAATGGTATTGCCTCCTGAAGACGATTCCTTTCTTCAAAGACCGATACAGCTATGGACCTAAACTGCATGCAAGCCCCAAAATGCTCTTTCTTTTATATGGACTCGGCATCATCTTGGCGTTCGGGATGGGCTATTACCCATTTCTTCTATTCTGGGTGCTGTGGGTCGCGCTTATTCCTCTCTTATCGGCAGCAATGGGGCTAAGAGGCTACTGGACACCCTTTACTCCTATCAAAGACGGGAACTGGTCCCCCTTGAGCCTGATCGCGATTGCTACTTTGTTCAACGGGTTTTTCTGGGAATTTTGGAATTTTGGCAGTGAATGGTTTCATGACAGCATGCCTGTTAACCCGAACTATTGGAAGTATTCCGTCCCTTACTTGGATAAATTTCATAGTTTCTCCGAGATGCCCTTGTTAGGCTATTATGGTTATTTGTTTTTTGGAGTGAATTGCTGGATTATTTGGTTGACTGCGGCTTATGTGTTCAAGTTCGATCCAAACTTTGAGCTTACAGAAGAGCGACATAAAAAGGGATGAAGGGGACCTTATGATGTTGAGAGGTTCAAATTACGATGTGTTGGAGGTTATTCACGACAGCGGCAACAAGCTCATCTGCAGATGCTTACACACCCTCTCTCGGGAGAAGGTACTTTTAAAGGTGCTAAGAGCAGAATTGTCGACTCACGAAGATGTGATGAAGTTTAAGAATGAGTACAATATGCTGTTAGACTTGAGCAATCGCCTAGAGGGAGCCGCCCAACCAATCCGACTAGAGGAGGTAGGGGGCGCCTTCATCATTGTATTGGAGGATATGGAGGGACAATCGCTCCGGAGCTTGATGGAGGGACAGCGTCTAAGTCAAGAAATCCTGCTCAGCCTAGCGGTTCAACTCATCGAAACAGTTGGAAGCCTCCACGACAATCAGATTATTCTAAAGGATCTGAACCCGTCCACCATGATGTGCAATGTGAAGACGGGGCGGATTCAACTCCTGGATCTCCACTTGGCCGTTAAGCACATTAAGGAAAAGAAACAGTTTCAAAATTCAGGCTTCATTGAAGGAACCTTGCCTTATATTTCCCCAGAGCAAACAGGCAGAATAAATCGGAATATTGATTACCGATCCGATTTCTATGCGTTAGGCGTTATTTTCTATGAGATGTTCACAGGCACTGTACCGCATGAATCCGGGACGGTCATGGAGCAGATTTACTCGATTATTGCCAAGCAGCCGATTTCTCCGCACGAAAGTACACAAGGGAACGTCTCCCAGCCATTATCCGACATTATCATGAAGCTGTTGGACAAATCACCCGAGCATCGATATAGAAGCGCCTATGGAATCCGGGTAGATTTGAGAAAATGTATAACAAACAGAGCTTCTTTTCCATTAGGAGAAGAGGATAAGCTGAAGCTGTTTCACATTTCTCAGAAATTGTACGGGAGGGAAAAAGAGCTTCAGCAATTGAAGGATGCTTTTCAGGCCAGCGTCATGGAGCAATCAAGAATGGTACTCGTTTCAGGAGAAGCAGGTATTGGGAAAACAGCGCTCGTGAGCGAGCTTCATAGCTTCATAAGTCAGGAGAGAGGGTATTTCATCCAAGGGAAGTTCGATCAATATAATAAAAACCTTCCATATAGTGCGTTAATTCAGGCTTTCCGAACGCTCCTGGCCCAGCTGATCAATGGTGATGAGGAGAAAGTATTGTTGCTCAGACATTCCTTGCTAAGCCGATTGGGAACTAACGGAGGGCTCATGGTTAACATGATCCCTGAGCTGCATAGACTGATTGGGGACCAGCCCCCTGTCGAGCCTCTTAATCCTACTGAGGAATCGAACCGATTCTTCCTTTCGTTTGTTCAATTCGTAGAAGGCTTTACCAACAATGAGAAGCCGATGGTGCTATTCTTGGATGATCTGCAGTGGGCTGATCTATCCAGTATTCACCTCTTGGAAAAGCTGGTAGGCAATACAAGCTTGAAGAAGCTGCTAGTGATCGGTTCATACCGGGATGATGAGGTTACCAATGGACATCCTCTTATTGCCGCAGTAGATGAGATAGAAAAGTTTTGCGAAGTGAAGCGTATGGATCTAAACCCATTGTCGAGCGCCGATGTAAGCAGCATCATACAAGATACGTTTCACTCTAGCGCCAGCATGACCCAAGACTTAACCGATCTGATCTATAACACGACCAAAGGAAATCCTTTTTTTGTAAATGAAATGCTGAAGGATTGCTATAAAAATAAGGCAATATGGTTTGATGAGCATCACGGTGCTTGGCGGTTGGCTAGCAGCAAAATTCGGGATATGACCATGAGTGACAGCATTATCAATTATTTAATGAAGAAAATTGGCACCCTGCCAGATGAAGCACAAAGGATATTAAGCCTTAGCGCATCAATCGGTCAATCGTTTGATTGGAAGATGCTGTATTTAGTCAGCGAAGAGGATAGCGGGGTGCTCGTCAAGTCCTTGATTCGAGCGGTGCATGAGGACATTATCCTGCCGTTGTCCAAGAGCTTTCATGTTTTGGCGGGGATAGGAGAAGATGATCACAAAGAGGGGCTGAAAGGCCTCGATATTCCGTTTGCCTTCCAGCATGATAAGATCCAGCAAGCGCTGTATCAGATGATCGACCTCGAAACAAGGAAGAGGCTGCACCTTAAGATAGGAAGGCTGCTGCTTACTGAACTATCTCCTGTTGAAGTGGAAGAGAAAATAATAGAGATCGTCAACAATATGAACAAAGGGTTGGAATTTGTAACTGGGAAGGATGAGATTAATAAGATTATTGACATCAACTTAAAGTCGGCCAGGAAAGTTAAGGATGCATTCGGCTACGATACGGCATTTGAATTCCTAGGAGTGGCTATAAAGTTATTGTCGGTTGAAGATTGGACCATCAACTACCATCGAACGTCTGAGATCTACAGACTATACTGCGAATGTGCATACCTCACCCATCGTCTGGAGGAAGCAGATCAAGCATGCGCCGTGCTCATCCAACGGGTCCAGGACCGTCTTGAGCTTGCAGGCATCTATGAAATGCAAGCGAACCATTATACATACTTGGGAATGATGCGAGAGTCAATGGAAGCAGGCAAACTGGGACTGAGGAGCTTGGGTGTCAAGGTTCCTGCAAAAGTGAGCATGGTATCGGTGATACGAGAACTGATTAAGGTGAAATTAATCTTGAGAGGCAAAACGACGGAAGAGCTCCTAGCCGGTCCAGAGATGAAGGATGATCGCATCAAGCTAATGATGAGGCTATTGGTAAGCTTCATTCCTCCGGCCTTTATTTCCGGTGAGCACAATTTATTCGGCTGGGTCGTTCTGAAGAAAGCATATTTGTCCACCAAATATGGGAACGGTCCTGAATCGGCAGGGGCTTATATCGGTTATGCGATTCTGCTGTCAGGATTAGGCGATCTGAAAGGGGCGCGTGATTTTGGCAGGCTTGCCGTTAAAATTAATGAGAAATTCGACGATGTACAATGGAGAAGTCTGGTGTATGTGTTATATACGCTGTTCTGCCATAGCTGGAGCTATTCCTGGGACACGCTGGAGGAATGGTATAAGAAGGCTATAGACTCAAGCCTGAGGTCGGGTGATCTATTATATCTGGCTCATGCATCTTATTATAGGGACCTGTGGAATCCTTCGATGGAGATCGAGCGGTATTTGCAGGGAAGTGACCGGACCCTCTCGATGATCGAGAATACAGGATACAAGGAGGCTTTGGCAACAGCGAAGCTGGCCAAGCAGAAATTCCTTAGCCTTGCCGGTGAATTGGACAATCCCTTATCGCTCGACAGCGGGGACTTTCGTGAAGCGGAATATCTCAAGCAGCTAACGAATGCGAAATACTACTCCGGGATCGCCATTTATTATGTTACCAAAATCCAGCTCTCCTACACGTTTGAGCACTATAAGCAATCACTAGAATATATGAAGACAGCCGACAAATACATAGGTACGTTAGCCGGTTCAGCCTTCATGGAGGAGTACACGCTATACACTTTCTTAAGCCTGGCTTCGCGCTATAACGAACTTAGCCTCAAGGATAAATTATTCGCTCGAATTCGGATGCGGAAGGAATATGCAAGAATGAGCAAGTGGGCTCTTCACTGCCCTGACAATTTCTTGCAGCAGCAATACATAATGAAGGCTGAATGGGCCCGTATTGTACGTAAGACGGATGTAGCTGAAGCCTATTACAATCTTGCTATCCAGACGAGCGGAAAAGGGAGCTTTATTCGCTATAAAGCGCTGTCGAACGAGCTGGCTGCCAAATTCTATTATTCTCGCGACCGGAACGAGATAGCGGCTTATTACTTCAGACAAGCGTCTTATTATTACTCGGTATGGGGAGCCAAAGGAAAGATCGATCAGCTGGAACGGGATTACGGGGAGCTGCAAGGTCTAGTAAACCGTGCAACTGTAGTACCTGATAAAATAAGTGCTCCCTCATCAGACGATATCGATGTTCACTCGATTCTTATGGCCTCAGAGGCCATATCCAAGGAAATCGGATTAGATCGACTGTTAGAGACGCTCATGAAGATTGTAATTGTAAACGCAGGTGCACAAAGAGGATGTATTGTGATGAAGTCCAGTTCTTCCATATTGGTGGAAGGCGAATATCAGTCAGATGAAGACCTGATCACGGTAAAGATGCACGATAGCTCCTTGTATGATCATTATCCGAGGTCGATCATTGCTGCTGCTGCGGACAGCCAGGAAACGATGATCTATGATGATGCGGGATCCGAGACTTCATTCGTCGAGGATGTGTACATGGAGATGTATAAACCGAAATCGCTGCTATGCATGCCTTTAATGAATCAAAGCAAAGTAACCGCCATTATTTATTTGGAGAACAACCTGGTTACCGGGGCCTTTACGAAAGAAAGAATACGGATGATTAACCTGTTATCAAGGGAGATGGTTAATTCCTTGGAAAACGCCAGTCTCTATACAAATTTGGAGCGATTGGTGGCTGAGCGGACGGAGGAATTAGCATATAAGAACGAGCAGCTGAATAAATACATCGACATCGTGGACAAGAACGTCATTATTATTCAAACCGATTCGCAGGGTGTGATTACGGCAGTCAGTGAGGAATTTTGTAAAAGCTCCGGTTATCAGCAAGAAGAGCTGCTCGGGCAGTCGCAACGCTTTCTGGAACCGTCTCGAGATCTGGACCATCCGGATCATGAGTTCGTGGACTTCGACATTGCTTCCGCCTCAGCGATGGTGTGGAAGGGGGAGTTGGTCCAGCTTACCAAGGATGGCAGCAACCTGTGGCTGGATATGGCGGTTGAATCGGTGTGGGATCAAGGGCTGATTACAGGCTACACATGGATTGGGCATAACATTACCGACAAGAAAAGAATTGAGCAGAATTCCATCACCGATGATTTGACGGGCCTATATAACCGAAGATACTTCAAAGATGTGATCTGGAGGGAAGTCAAACGAGCGGCTCGGAATGAAGATTACCTGACCTTTATTTTGCTGGATATTGACAATTACAAGAAATATAACGACACTTATGGACATTATGAGGGAGACCTTGTTCTGCATAGAATCGGATTAACGATAAATGAGCAATTAAGAAGGGCGACGGACTATGCTTTTCGATTAGGTGGAGAGGAATTTGGCGTTGTTTATTCGGGGGCTGATGCTGAGCACTCCTATGGGTTTGCCGAGAAAATCAGGAGGAGTATAGAAGCCTTGAACATTCCTCATGAAGAAAATGACACAAGCAGCTGTGTAACGGTCTCGGTCGGATTGGCTGTAGTCGCTGTCAAGGACAATCAAATGAACGAAGAAATGATATACAAGCTTGCTGATGAAGCTCTGTACAGATCAAAGGCAAGAGGGAAAAATTGTGTGACTATGAATGTGTTATAAAGTTCAACTTTCGCACCTTGAGAAATACCCCAAAGCCCTACTGTTGTAAGGAAAACTAGCAAAAAGGTTACATATTGACAGAAAACACCACTCTGTATGGTATATTAGGAATTGTCGAGATTCCAAATACATACAGAACGTGTCATCCATTCTTGCTGACGGCGTTCTTTATTCGTTATGAAGCAACCTCCTTGATTGAGTTGCTTCATTCAGTCATAAATGCTAGAGTCATTGAAGGTTGGCTAGGTTTGAAGCTTACTTTTTAGCCATAAAAATATCCCCTCCAAGTTCACTCGCTCGCCTCCAGATAACATGCAGGTTTTTTTGAGTGTCTACTTAAAGGGGATAATATCACCGCCTGGGATGCCTAAGGGTTTTTAAATTACAATTCTATCATTAACGTTAAAGGCGTTTTTTGTAAGATAAACGATCATTTAGTAAATTTTTCAGAAAACCCATAACTTCAAAGTGCTAGGCTAGTACCTATTATCTACTGGGTCATCAGTACTCCATTTAGATTGAGATTAGAATATGTCATCCAAATTGGTTCATATACTTTATAAGTCCCATCAGCTACATACTGACTACCTTGTATTGTGATGCTTCCAGTGTGAGTTCCGGCAAGATCAAAAGTATATGACATTCTATCATTGTCCCACGCATAATCAGTAACTATAGGTCCCCCACTGTCTCCTGATTGAGATGTATACCCCGTTGCAAGAACTTCATTTTCCTGATAGGCGTAGCCATTCCCACCCCACCAGATATCAACATTAGCATAACGAATTATTCCTGATGTTGTGGCACCTGTTTGTGATCCTCTCATATAGATAGTATCATTAACCAAATCATCAACATAAAAATCAACCATTGGAGTCATATCTGCCGTAGATGGATAAACTACTTCAGGTGTTCCTTCATGCCCTGATAGTACGATATAACCAGCATCACTCGTTCCGTCTGAACCATCTATTGCAGAAGAAGTTGTTCTGAAGGCGAAGTTCCCTATTGAAGGGTTATTTGTGGAAGGATCTCTCAATGGTTGATACCACGCTGAAGAGGACCCAACTGGTTCGCAATGACCTGATGTAACTAGAACCTCTTCATTAGATGCTGATAACCCAAAATAACCCACTGTGCAAACACTTGCTTTTTCTACATTGTTTTCTATTCTGTATCTCCCAGCAATCATTGCACCCGATGGAATAACTGTTCCAAAATCAGTTTGATCTGCAACTTCATTTCTTGTAGTTACAGATCCTCCGACATGAATTAATTGTGGGTCTGCCACCATGGCTAGTATCTCTTCTTTACTACCATTATCCCCTAAAGAAATAATGAGTTTATTGTTAATTGTGTCTGGAATTAGAGCCTTTACGGACCCAGGAGTGGCTTTCGCCTTGATTTGTTTCTTAGCATCTTCAATATCCTTCATAGAATACTTAGTGATTTGATATTCAATTTTGCTTTTTTCTTTCACTTTCTCATTAATTCTATTCTTCAGTTCACTCGAATCCTGTGTAATCTGTACGACAATAGAGCCACTTTCAGGATTATAGTACATACCGGAATAACTTTCAGGGTTCTCATTTATTAATTTCTTAATAGTTCTAGCATCCTCTTTGACTTTTTGATTTTCTTTGTAATCATCCAATTCCTTTCCTTTTAATGTATTACCAAATGGGTACGGAGTTTCGTTGACGGGCTGCGAAACTTCTGAAATTTGTTTGTATGTAAAATTATGTTGTAATTTAGGCAAATCTTCTGCAATTGAAGTACTAGACTGAGTCACAAATATAATGGTCATCAATACAACAATTGATTTAAACTTCTTTACAGGAAATAACATTGAATTCATTCCTCTCGATTTGTTATTAATCTGAATAAAAAGCGCCAAATAATGATTAATACAATAATGGCTTTGGAGTCGAAAAAATCAATCGTTAAATAAAAACAAAACCTACTATCAACCTCCTAACATTTCTATTTTTTGAGAATTAATACCATTTAAATATATTGTACATGACTATGTAAAACAAGTTAAATTTTGGTAAAAACCAAGTTAAAAGAAAAAAAGGAGTTAATCTATTATTTGATTATCCATTTAGCTCAGTTACAGTAGTATACTGAAGTCAAACGTTTGTTCGGGAGTGGTATTTATGGCAACGAAAGAATCTATGAATTTGATACAGTTTCAAAAACATTCCAAACGGAGGAAGCTTGCCATCAGCATTTATACAAGATGAAGTGGTCTGATGGATTCCGTTGCCCCAAGTGTACTCATGATCGTGCTTACGAAATCAAAACGCGCAAGTTACCCCTGTATGAATGCGCGAGCTGCCACCTCAGACGACTGTCACGGAGGTACAGTTTTGAGTAAACCCGTACAAATCTTGTGAAGTGGTTTTGGGCTGATATCTAATTGCTCATGATAAGCGCGGGGTGTCTGCAACCTACTTAGCTAATGAGCTTGGTATGACCTATCAAACAGCTTGGACCATCCAACATAAGATCTGTAAGGCGATGAGAGAGCGTGACAGCATGTACACTCTCGCTGGCATTGTAGAGCTAGATAATGCTTTTTTCGGAGCGCCCACTGAAGAAGCAACGTGGACACGGCACTGAACTAACTCCCGTATTCATAGCTCTTTCGCTTGATAAGAAAGGTCAGCCCAAATACCTCAGGATACAGGTGATTCCTGACATTAAAGGTGTCACGCTCGTTGACTTCGCACAACGGTTCATCGAGTCTGGATCAACAATAACGAGCGACAAGTAACCGATCTTATAAAGCATGGCGAAGGAAGAATTTAAACACGAAGCCAAGCTCTTTTATCCAGTGGATAACTTAGATCATCTAAAGTGGCTTCATACTGTCATTTCCAACGCTAAAGCCATTATAGGCGGGACTTATTATGGATTGGACTCCAAACGTTTGCAGGCATACCTGAATGAATTTTGTTATCGATTCAATCGTCGGGGAATGAAGAACGAACTGATTAACCGATTGGCTCAATGCTATGTTTCATCTACCACCGTAACCTATACTCAGCTAGTTGGATAATCAAAATTATTAAATAGAAGAAATTAGTTGAGCAATCTGTAATTCCGAATTCAATAAAGTTTTAAGCACACATTCGCTCAGCCTTTCAATATCAATTTCGAAAGACGTAATCTTGTTAATTAAAACTTATTAATTGTTATATACCTGAAACAAAACCACTAAGTCTAACGTTTATTTCTGTGAGGAGGTGCTAAATTGAAGAAATTAATAATTCTTGTCATAGTTTTGCTTAGCCTTGTAGCATGTGATCAATTTTCACCAGTTAAAGAGACCATCACGGAAAATCGCTCTCTATCCCAGACGACGGATACATCAGTTCCACATATAGAAGCTTTTAAAGCAAGTATATCTGTACCTAACCGCTTAAACTCAAATACAGAATTCACTATTGATGCTACTTTACTGAATTTATCTGATACTAGTTTTACTATTCAACATGCGGCAGGTGTTTTTTATTTTTCAATTAGAGATAGTAACGGCAAACTTGTTAATACTTTTGTTATGAACGAAATTGGGATAAGAGAAACTCTTCAAAGTAAAAGGTCAATCAATGAACAATATAAATATAAACTTGAAAAGCCAGGATTTTACACAGTTTCAGCAACTGCAAAATTTTCAATCGTTGATGCGAAAAACAGTGAAAACCTTGAAATCGAAACAAGTAAGGTGAGTTTTGAAGTAATATAACTCAACTTTCGCAGCGTTATAAAGCTATTAAGGGCGAGGAGAAATGGCTATGTACATTTGGTAGGAATGTAAAAAATGATTTACCGTACGAAAGGGGTTAACTCGATTATGAGTAAACGAATTACGCCTCTGCCCATTGAAGAGATTCATGCCATTCTACGGGCCGCGGACGATATAATCGGTCAGGGTGGACGAACGCTACTCAGCAAAATATTAAAAGGATCCAAGGATAGTAAGGTATTACAGTTGGGTTTGGAGAAAAATCCAGCATATGGGTACTTTGCGAATAGAACCTTGGAAGACATAACGCAAAAAATAGATCAAATGATAAGAATGGATTTCTTGGAAACGGAAATGAGCGGCAGGCTGCCCATGATCGTGTTCACATCGCGCGGATGGGCCATTGAACGGGCAAGGCGCAGCGTTGAATTCCTCCGAGAATGGGATCTCGGAATTGATAATCGGATTGTTCCTATCAGCTTTGAGTATTTAAAGGATCGCAACAGGGGACTCATTCTACTATTTCTATACCGAATATTGCGCACAGGGCATAAGAAGTACATTCCATATTTAAAGTTATGGGAGCGAGCAGAGTACAAGAAGGTTAAAACGGAAATTCGTCATGTGATCCAAGCCTTGGAGCAACGTGAGTCAATGGATGATACTGCGTGGGAAAACTTGAAACGGTTACGTGCCGAGACTCTGGTTCAAAGTGGGAAGAACCCGATTATTCTGGTTTGTTCTAAATGTGAGAGTCGATTCGTATTCAATGAGCAGAATCCCGACTACTATACAGAAGAGGGTTTGCAATTCCCGACAATTTGTCCGACATGCGCTTGGTCAGATTGAAAAAGTGTCAAGATACAGAATCATCAGCAGACGGAAGTTTGGCGTTCCTTGTGAATCAAAGGAAGCTATTCTGGGTAATGGAGAGTAGTGCGGATTGACGATATCCTATACTTTCGGAAGGAATGAGAGCCATGAATGAACGACAGGAGAATAGAGGAGTTACAGCAACGTATCACAACCAGGAGCAGAATCAAGAGGAGCTTGTAATTGAAAAAGAAGGAAACGGCTATATTGTCCGTGGCATTAGCGGGCAGGTAGGTGAGATCACGTACCAGTTGATAGATGTAGATACTTGGGCGATCGACCACACCTATCTCGATTCGCGCTACCGCGGCGGCAACCTCGCCCGCCAAATGCTGGATTTGGTCGTTGCGGAGGTGAGGGAGGCAGGAGTGAAGATTATTCCGTCCTGCTCTTACGTGCTCGCCCAATTCAAGCGTCATCCCGAGTATGCCGATGTCTGGGAGAAGAATGAGAGGTAGGGGGAGAGTTTAGGCTGTATCTGTACCTCTGGAATCTGCTGAACAAAACCTCAACAGGGACCCCGAGCAGCTTCTCTCAAATCGAAATGTAAAAGTACAATTCAACAAGCGGGATCTAGCCGTGTTGGTCATCTGCAATTGTAAAAGTGCAGTTCAATTTCTGGATTTTGGATTATTATTCCAGTACTCAGCGATTTGAACTGCACTTTTACTATTATGATCGTTTTGTGCTATCAATAATTGTTTTGGCATATTTGAAAGGAGTGAACATGTTTATATGCTATTAGTATGAACTTCATTTCATGCTAATCGCATTGGGAGGACGAGAAGATGATTACACAAGGCCTACCTTTTTCACATGAGCAGTTTCTTAAAGAGGGCTACAGCGGACCGGTGCAAGCGCTGACTCTTGCGGAAGCCGACCGGTATTGCAAGTTGTTTTTCGAGGCGCTCGGGATGTCCCCGTTCGAGCCGGGCCCAACTAAGGCGAATCTGTCCGCTTGGCATCAACGGCATCCGTGGGCATATGAGCTTGCTACCCATCCAGCCATACTAGAGTCCATCTCGAAGATCCTTGGTGATAATGTTGTGCTGTGGGCCATGCATTTCTGGTACAAGGAGCCGGGAAACGGGAAGTTCATTCCTTGGCACCAAGATATCAATTATTGGCCGATGGAGCCGGCGATCAATGCTACGGCCTGGGTGACACTCGGTTATTCGTTGGTTGAGAACGGGTGCCTTCGCCTTTTACCCGGCTCGCATCTGGAGCGGACCGAGCATGTAGAGCTTGGGGACGATAGCAGTGCTTTCGCACAGGGGATTGACGCATCACGAATAGATGAATCCCAAGTCGTCGATATGGAAATGACGCCGGGACAGGTTGTTTACTTCAACGAAGCGACATTTCACGGCTCCAAGCCGAACACCTCCGCTATCCCGCGGGTTGCTTTCTCTCTCCGGTTTACAACGCCTGAGGTGAAGTTTAAAATCGAGGAATGGGGAGGCGACAAGGAGCGGGTCAAAACGTATCTTGTGGGCGGTGTCGATACGCATCATTATAATGATGCGATCGCAGGCACGATCCCGAAGGAGTAAGATCAGGAGGTTGCAGGCGATGCTCCCGATAGCTGGACGGATAACCGAAGCGATGCAATTCCGCTTCTTGCATATTAAGCGATATGATTTGCCACATACGTGGAGAATTGAAGACCGGCTGCTTGAGAATACTGTCATCTGGCTGATTGAAGATGGGGCTTTGGAGATAGAAGCGAGCGGAGAGTCGATACGAAGCGGTGAAGGCGACCTGCTGCGCCTAGCGCCAGGTACCCGGTTGAATTGCCGTGCGAAGACAGCTGCGCTCCGCATCGTAAGTCTCAACTATGAAACCGTGATTCCGATGGACAGCAGCTACAAGTGGCCGGTCTCTCTCCGGTTTCCTCTGCGCTGCGAGCAGAACACAGCGGAGCTGGCGGAGGTGCTGCACGGTATGCTTGCCGACGCAGCCGTCGATCGAGCCGGCCGGCCATTCTTGCTGCAGGCCGGTCTGCTGCGCCTGCTCGGCCTGATGGCGGTCGATCGCGTCGAACCGGAGTCCGACTGCACCGATATACGGGTGCGTGAAGCGATCGCACACATGACCAGCCGGCCGGATGCCGTATGGACGGTACAGCAGCTGGCCGAAGCGGTGCGCACTAGTGAGCCGCATCTTCGAAAGCTGTTCCTCCGTGATACAGGGTTGCCGCCGCTGCAATATTGGCATCAGTGGAAAGCGACTCTGGCGATGCGCCGGCTTGCTGCCTCGAATGAGCGGGTGTCTGAGATCGGGTACATGCTCGGCTATGGAGATGCCAACTACTTTGCCCGAATGTTTAAGAAAGCAGTAGGCATATCCCCGCAGGAATATCGAAGAAAGCATCAGGACTGGATGCAGTCGGAATTGGAGCAGGATAGCTGAAGAGAAAGTCAAAAAGCCGCTTCCCGTGTTAAGGGATGCGGCTTAATTGGTGTTTGTTGTTAGGCGTATGCACGAACTTCTATAATCTCCGCATACGAGCCGCCGTTGGTTGATTCAATCACGACGCGAATTCGATCGGTTGTAACTGCAGTGCTTAGAAGATGGACCCGCTTGCGTTTGTGATTGCCGCTGAATTCAGCCACCGTGTGCCAACCGCCGCCTTCCACAGAAGCCTCAACCCGGTAATCCTTGACCAATTCAGGGATTATTTCGAATGGCGTCTTGTGATGATGCAGATTAATCAGGTCTTCATTCACATCATCGTTAAAGGTCAAGTGGATGGAGCTGATTCGAACCGATTGGTCCCATTGCAGCTCGAGCCATTCCGGTTGTCCAGGGGCGATCTGGTTAGATGACCACAGATGCGGACCGGCGAATGGACGGAGGTACCCGTCGATCGCTTTGCCCGGAGTGAACGCAGCCGTCGGCGCAGCCAGGCGGAAGCAAGGCGTTTGGCGCATGAACTTGCGCATATTCCATTGCACAACAGGCTGATCTGGCTGATGGTCCTCGAGATCCTTGGATACGATCGGCTTGGCTCCCTTCCAGAAGGTAAGGACTCCGGTCTTTGGCTGATTATCGAAATGTAAGGCTATGGCTTCGTTTGCTTTGATAATCAAGAATGCATTGCGGGCCGTTTCCGGCTTCCAGGCCAGGTCCAGCTTCACCCATTGGAGACCGCTGCGCTGCACATTAGCAGATGCGCTCGTTTGCAACTGGTGCGGCACATAATTCTCGCCCCGGCTGGTGCTCCACAGCTCAACGGTCAGCTGCGTGTCTGCGCTCGAATCGATCAACAGCTCCAAACCGTCTATTGCGGGATCTACCGGCAGGAGCAGGCCGATATCCGTCTCCAACGCGACGATACTAGCTGTATGCTCAACGGCCAGCCGTGTTAATGTACTCGAGGCCTTGACGCCCGCACGAAGCGCCAAGTCGTTCTCATCTGAGTTCGACAGTCCGATAATCGAGGCATCCTGCCGCAATAAGGTTTGCTGCAGCTCCTGCAGATGATTGGTGTACAGCTCCCTCGGAGATACACCCTTCTGTGCGCATAGGGCAGCACCGGTACCAGCCGCTTCGCCGATAACGGCACAGGTAGCCATAACCCGAGTTGTACCGAACGCCACGTGTGTTGCGCTGATATCGCGGCCGGCCATCAGCATATTGTTCACATTGGCTGAATACAACGAACGGAAAGGAATGTGGTAGTTGCCGTCCATATGCAGATGCTTCGAGCCCGCCTCGGTGGAATACACGCCTTGCGGCGGATGAAGATCGATAGACCAGCCACCGAAGGCGACGCGGTCTTCGAATTCCCGCTGCTCTAATATGTCGTTCTGGTTCAGCACATAATCCCCAATGAAACGTCTGTATTCACGCTTGCCCGGAATGGAGCCGACCCATTCGAGAGTCATGTTCTCAGCATTGAACTTCCCGGAGTTCTTAATATAGTCCCAAATGCCGTAAATAACCGACCACAGCTCATCTCGGATGCGCTCGTTGTCATGCACCGTGTCGTGCTCGCCGCCCCATTCAATCCACCAATAGGCGCAACCGTTATCCCCACTGCGAATAATGCGCCGCTCAGGTATGGTTGTCTTGGTGATGTCTTTGGCAAAGCTCGGAGGGGTATATCGAACGGGATGTCCGACATCCTTCGTATAGAACAGCAGGGTGCTGCCAAGTGTAATATTATCAGCTACAAGAGGCGCCCACTCTTCGTTATAATCCTCTTTGGCCTCTCGTCCGATTCGATGCTTGGCCCCGGCCAGGAAACCAATAAGCCCGTCCCCTGTGCAGTCGAGATAGACAGGACTTTCGAAGCGGATGCGTCGTTCGGAAGCCATCATCCAGCCTGTGACGGATCGGATGGTACGATCCTCCTCGTCTCCATCAGCTTCTATTTCGTGCACGTCCGTGTTCAGGAACAACTGAATGTTCGGCTCCGCTCGGACGGCTTCATGCACAACCATATCCCAGAAATACGGGTTGCCATCGATATTGCAGTATTGGTTCTCGACGAACAACTCGCCCATAATGCCTGTTTCACGCGCGTATCGGTGAATCCCATGACCAGTCGCTCCGCATACCCATACCCGGACCTCACTGCTCGAATTGCCGCCAAGAACTGGACGGTTATTGACAAGGGCTACCGTTTGCCCCAGTCGAGCTGCGGCAATGGCCGCGCATACGCCCGCAAGACCGCCGCCGACTACGGTTACGTCCGCCACAACGATTTCATTCTTCATTCTTCAACGCTCCTTCGCCTTAGGTTACTATATCTCTGATTTCATAATAAAGGTTCCGCTTGCCAAAAAACATACAGGGAATTACGATAGAGCATATACTTTATTTCAATATTATTTGCCTGAGGGGAGGGGTTCTGGTTGCGCAGCAATTGGTCGGTTTATCCGATGGCCTATCTGTATTGGTTTCAAAAAGAGCAGTTCATGTTAGATCAAGATACCAATGAATATTGGACTATATTCGCAGTAGAGGACGGTCAGTTTACTTATCAAATTGGCGAGCATGAAGGAGTGGCAGGCGTCAGTGATCTGGTTGTCTGTCCGCCAGGGATACCGTTTCACAGAAAGACGCTCAAGCCGCTAACCTTCCATTTCATTCAGTTCGTCTGGGAGGTTGAGCCAGATGAAACAGAGGCTTCGGGATTGGTGGGGAAAATAAGCATAACGGATACCGAGCGGCTGACTTCCACTTATAAATATATGCGGGCCATTGGAGAGTCAGACAGGAACGAATTAACCAATGCGCGGATGCGGCATATGCTTGAGGATCTATGGCGGCTTATAGAGATAGAGCGCAGCACGGCGGAGGAAGAGCAAAGAGCGCTTGCCGGGCCGGAGCCGAATATGCAGACGGCCAGGCAGTGGCTGCTTGCCCACGCTTACGAGCCATTCAGTATGCGGGAGCTGTCCAGCCTGCTCGGGATCAGTCCTGTGCAGCTGACCCGGCAATTCCGCTCAGCCTACCGAATGACGCCGTCGTCATTCGTCACGGGGCTCCGATTGGGCCGCGCATGCCGCTTGCTCGAGGAGACAGCGCTTCCTCTTGAAGCGATTGCACAAAGATGCGGCTACGAGAACGGCTTCTACCTCAGCCGGGTATTTCGCAGCAACAAAGGGACGACACCGTCAGCCTACCGTAAGCTCCACAGAGTATAAGAACCTGGCCTGTTGACAATCAACGAATGATAGACAGCGCTTTCAAAATCCGCTACTATGATAACTACAATTCGATCTCTACCAGATAGGATAGGAGATGAATCAACATGGTAACCAAATGGCTTGGCTCCCTCCGTGGAAAAATCGTCCTTTCGTTGTTTTTACTTATCATCGTTCCAGTCCTATTCATCGTATTCCGCTTCTATTCTTCCTCGCAGCAAATTCTCGAAGCCCAGCTCTATCATACGAATCAGACTTCTCTAGAGCGGAAGGCAGCAACCATGAATGAGCTGTCTGTCCGTATTCTCAAAGCATCCAATCTCATTATGAACGATCAGGAGACGCTCCGATTCCTGAAGGATCCATCCGATTGGATCAGCGAATATCCGGCATTTTACAACTATAAGACGTTAATCGGCAAGCTGTTCTCCTTTCGGGAATTTTTATTGGAGAATAACTCCTATTTGGCGCTATACGATTTCCGAGGGTATATTCATACCACTTGGGCGGGAACGATTCGGACCTCTTACGAGGCCATGCAGCAGGAGTCTTGGTTCAACCGAGCTTCGCAGACGGCAGGATTGCCTGATTGGAATGTGTCTTACCAAATGTCGGACGAGAACGGGGAACAATTGCTGCTCATGACCAGGCAGACGGCTGACGGTGACGGGATCATCTGGATCGGTGTTCCTACGGATTCCTACTTTTATTCGGAGAATGATTTGAAACAGCAAGCTTCGTCGGGTATTCACATGGTGTTATTGGCTGGAGACAAGCCTCTTCTTGGCGACCCTGCTCTGATGAGGCAAGCAGCGGCGATTAATCAAGGCAAACAAGTGGATGAGAACGGGATCGGCCGAGTTACGTTGGGTGAACAGCATTACCTGTTGAACGAAGCGAGTCTGACAGGTACAGGCTGGAAGCTGGTGCAGCTTGTGGATAGTCAAGTATTCGGCTATGGACTCAGTCGGGCTAAGAACCAATCCATTCTGTTGGTCTTTTTCTGGTTCTCTCTGTTCGCGATTGCTTTCATTGGACTCATGTTCCGATTCACCATGCCGATCAAGAAGCTGGTCAAATCGATGAATCGAGTCGGAAAGGGCGAGCTCAATACAGAGGTAACGGTTCGGGGACGAGATGAAATAGCCATGCTGAGCCATAATTTCAACAAAATGGTGCTGCAGCTAAAAGAGCTGATCGCCCATTTATCCGATGAACAGCAACGCAAACAGAAGGCCCAGTTCCAGGCGCTGCAGGCGCAAATTAATCCGCATTTTCTAACGAATACGATGAATTCCATCAAGTGGATGGCGATCTTATCCGGTTCGACCCATGTCAGTGAGATGATCACGAAGCTAGGGAAGCTTCTTAATTATACGATGCAGAACCAGGAAGAGATCGTTCTCCTGCGGAATGAGCTGGATTATTTATTGGTCTATATGGCCCTGCAGGAAATCCGGTATCACGATAACATCTCGGTCACACTGGACATTCCAGAGGAGCTGATGGATGCTGAGATCGTTAAATTTACGCTGCAGCCCATTGTGGAGAACAGCATTATTCATGGCAATCGATTCCCTCTTCATATCCACATAACAGCGAGAACGGAAGCGGGGGAGCTGATTCTGGATATAAGCGACAACGGGGTGGGCATGGGGGAGGAAATGATTCGTTTGGTGGAAGAGCAGATGAGTCAGCCCCATGCCAAGTTCAGCGGGATTGGGATTCGCAATGTAAATGACAGAATCAAGTTGGAATTCGGGGACCGATATGGAGTAACGATTGTGAATGGGGAAAAAGAGGGTGTTCTTGCCACTGTAACACTAGCCCTTCGAAGGAGGTCGGAGACAGATGCTGCGCTTACTGATTGTGGATGACGAAATTCTTGTGCGGATCGGACTGAAGACCATTATCCCGATGGATGGAGATGAATTCGAGATTATTGGCGAAGCAGTGAGCGGCAAGGAGGCCCTCGCGATCCTGGAGCAAACGCCTTGCGACATCGTCCTGACCGATATTCGCATGCCGGATATGGATGGTCTCGAGCTGTTGAAGCATATCCATGAACGTTGGCCGGAGACAAAGACCTTCATCCTGTCGAATTACAGTGACTTTACCTATGTACAGACCGCGCTGCGTCTTGGGGCTGCTGAATATATGATCAAGCTGGAGATAGAGCCCGCAGAGCTTATGCGCAAGCTGCGCGATGTGCGGAATAAACTGCTGGAGGAGCGGGAGAAAAGGCTGGAGGTAACGCAGCTCGAGTCCAAGGTGAATCGATATGGCCGAGAGGTGAAGGAGAAACGATTGCGTGAATTGCTGCTGCGGCCAGCTGCTCGTCGAGAGACGGAGGAGTGGCTGAGGGAGTTCAATATTTCCCCTTTTCAAACAGGCCTCACCGTTACCGTAATACGGATTCAAACCTACGAAGGCTTGATCGAGCACAATCGGTTCCAAAGTGAGAGGCTGCTGCAATTTACGGTGGCGAATGTATTAACCGAGATTATGAAAAAATACGGAAGCGGAGAGCTGGCTTGTCTCGAAAATGGTCTGTTTGCTGTTATTCAACAAACACCTTCGGCGATTATGATCGAGGAGATGGAGCGTGCGGTACGGACTTTTCTGAAGCTGTCGTTAAGCTTCGGGGTTTCGAGGCCGAGCCGTGATCTCTACAAGCTGCACGAAGCCTATACGGAAGCGCGTGAAGCGCTGGATCATCTGTTCTACAGCGTTGACGAGAGCCGGACCATGTTCCGCTCCGAGATGCCCGATTACATTTCGAAGGAAAGTGAGCTATTGGGCGAAGAGCAGTGGAATCGATTGATCGAAGAGCAGGATGAAGAGGGGATGAAGCGGCTGCTCGGAGAATGGACCTCTGCAACACTTGCCCCGCCGTACATTCGACCGTCCGCGCTACGTGAACAATGGATTCGACTCGTGGAATGTTTTGCCCGTTGCCTTAAGGCTGAGGGAGCGGACATCTATGCGGTAACCCTGCATGAAGGACTTTATCCGTATCATGTTATTCGACAAGCAGAGACGCTGCTGCTCATTAACGAATGGTTCAGTGGTTGGATCCCTGTGTTTCTCGAATATAGGCGGCAGCATGGACGGCATAAGTGGCGTTTTGAAGTGCAAACCGTTGTTCGTCTCATTCAGGAAAGGCTTCATCTTCCGCTCAAGGTGTCCGAGCTTGCTTCGGAGGTAGGCTTTACAGAGAATTACTTGAGTATTCTGTTCAAGAAAGAAACAGGGGAGACCCTGACCGATTACATGACTCGAATTCGTATGAAAAAGGCCCGTGAGCTGCTCAAAAATCCCGAAAACAAAATATATGAGGTTTCTGAGAAAGTAGGGTACAGCGATCCGAATCATTTCTCCAGAAGTTTTAAACAATTGGAAGGGATGTATCCGACTGAGTTCCGGAAGTTGACGCTAGGGAAGTCGTAATTAACAAGAAACGTTAAGATTTTACCAAGATAAAGCTGTGTTCATTGCGGTCGGTATTTCCTAACATTGTAAGTGATCTTATCATACGAGAGATCGCAAACCACTAACCATAAGGGGATGGGCCAATGAAAAAATCATGGTTAACTGCTACGACCGGAATCATATTGGCTGTAAGTATGGTACTGAGCGGCTGCAGCGGCGGCAGCAGCGGCACGAGTTCCAAGCCTGAAGCATCGAGTGGCGCTGCGTCGGCCAAGCCGACAGACTCAGCCAAGCCAGCGGATAAGCCGGTAACGTTGAAGTTCTGGGGCGGAGTACCGCCGGAGAGCGGTCCGCAGGAAGCCGTCGACAATTGGAATAAAGCCAATCCTAACATCAAAGTAGAATACACACGTTATGTCAACGATGACTCTGGCAATCTTAAGCTTGAAACAGCGCTGCTATCCAATTCGGACGCACCGGACCTGTTCATGTCATACGGAGATGACAAAATTACGAAGCGAGTTCAGTCCGGGATGGTAGCTCCGCTTGACGAGTTGATTGCAAAAGTAAACTTTGACGTAGAGGGAATCATAGGCGCTGCGAATATTCGGAAATTCCCTGACGGCAAATACTACTATCTTCCGGCTAACAAGAACGTCGGAGCGGTGTTGATCAACAAGAGCGCTCTTGACGAGGTTGGTGAGAAAGTACCGACTGCATGGACATGGGACGATTTCGCAGCTCTCGCCAAGAAGCTGAACAAGGGCGAACGCAAGGGAACGATGCATGATCCTGCGCTCGGGAACTTTGGAATGCAGGTGCTTACAACCGACAAACCTGTTGATCCGATCATCACAGCAGATGGCAGCTCTAACTTCAATTCAGCATCCGTCAAAAAAGGGCTGGAGCTGCAGAAGAGCCTGGAGGATGCAGGGGTGATGGTGAAATACTCCGAAGCTGTAGCGGGTAAGATGACTTACCAGAACGAGCTGCTGACAGGTAAAGCGGCAATGGTGTCCTCCGCGATTTATTTGATTCGATACATCAAGGATACCAAGAGCTTCCCGCATGAATTCCAGATTGCATTCGCGCCAATTCCACAGTACAAGGCTGGTAACAATGTCAATGTAGGGGGCGGGATGGGCGACTACATGTCCATCAACAAGAACAGTGCCAACAAAGACGCCGCGATGAAATTCATCGATTGGTACCTCAAGGAAGGCAACATGTCGATGGTTACTGGCGGCCGTATTCCGACCAATAAGAAAGCAGATCAAGCGAAGATCGCTCAATTACTTATTGGTGATTCGGATAAGCTGATTGACAAGGCTTCCCTGCAGGCTGTGCTCTCCGGTTCTTACACATACCCGACCTCCTACAACGTGCCGGCGCCAGTTGAATTGGGTCAAATCTACAAGGAAGAGATGGAGAAGTATTTGCTTAACGCCCAGAACATCGACAAGACATTAGAGGTGTTGAAGTCTAGAGCGGATGCAGCGATCAAGAGCGCCAAGAAATAAGGTTGTCCTCCTAGAAGGCCCTCGCTCCGTCCCACAGGCGGTAGCGGGGGCTTTTGTCGATTGCTTGCATAGTGCCGAATTGCAATTAAAGAGGTCGGCATGCTGAGCTAGAGCGACAAACCAAGAAATATGCAGAAAGCTTCAAGCTATATCCATTCTGCGAAGGAGAACGGCTTGCTACAGTTATGGGTATACTGCGGAAAAGGAGACCGAGCGTTATGAAGCAGATCTGGCAAAACGCGAGATTCAGGGAACAAATAGCGGGTTACTTGTTCATCTTGCCCAACTTTGCGGGCTATTTAATATTCGTGCTTATTCCCATTCTTTTCAGCCTGTACCTGGTGTTCGTGGATTGGGAGTATTTGAAAGGCTTCTCCGGCATTGAATGGGTGGGACTTGATAATTTCCGAGCGCTTGGAGATGATCCGAAGTTCATCAAGTCGCTCAAGAACAATACGATCTTCACCATTGTCAGCGTGCCGGCGTCCATGCTCATTGGTCTGCTGTTTGCCATTGTGCTGAATAAATACGTTTATTTCCGCAACACGCTGCGCACGCTCATTTTTCTCCCCTATGTAAGTAGCCTGGTCGCGGTATCCGTAATCTGGAGCATCATGTACAATGCACGCACGGGTCCGATCAATCAGTTCCTCCGCAGCTTCGGCGTAGACAATCCGCCAGGATGGCTCTCCAGCCCGGATTCCGCGTTATTCGCGATTATCATCATGTCGGTATGGGTGACGATCGGGTATGCGATGGTGATCTATCTGGCCGGCCTGCAAGGCATCTCAAGGGATTTGTACGAGGCCGCCGAGATTGACGGGGCAACAAGGCTGCGCCAGCTGCTGCAGATTACGGTGCCCATGCTGACTCCGACAACATTCTTTATTACGATTACCCTGATCATCTGGTCCTTCCAGGTTTTCGGACCCGTCGCGGTCATGACGCAAGGCGGTCCGATCGACTCGACGATGGTGCTGTCGTATCATATTTACCTGTTGGCATTCCGGTTCTACAAGATGGGTTACGCCGCAACGGTATCATGGGTGCTGTTCGCTATTATATTCGCCATCACTATCATTCAATGGCAAGGACAGAAGCGCTGGCAGCAGCATTTTTAATAAGGGGGCGGCCATATGCATAAACCAATACAATCGCAATCCAAAACGGATAGATCAAGCGCGCGCAAACTTAGTGCTTCGCCAACCGATCGTCGTCAGAGCAATGGGCAAATCGCAGGAAAAGCGATTGTTACCATAGTGATGGCGGGCTTGGCTCTGCTTATGATCCTCCCCTATATATGGATGATCTCGACTTCCTTCAAGGTCAACGGGGATGTGTTCAAGTACCCGATCGAATGGATCCCGAGAGAATGGCACTGGGAGAACTACAAGCAAGTCTGGACAGGTCCTAATCCGTTCTACACATACTATTGGAATTCTATGAAGATCACAGGAATTACAGTAGCTGGCAACCTGTTGACGGCAGCGATGGCGGGGTTCGCTTTTGCCAAGCTGAACTTCAGAGGGCGCAATGCCCTGTTTCTCTTGTACTTGTCAACGATGATGATTCCGGGTCAAGTGCTGCTGTTACCGCGCTTCATCCTGTTCGACTCCATGAACCTGATCAATACGCACTGGTCTTTGATCCTTCCGGGTATGTTCACCGTGTTGGGGACGTTCCTGATGCGCCAGTTTTTCAGCACCTTGCCCAATGAGCTTCTTGAGGCAGCGCGAGTGGATGGAGCGGGATTCTGGCGCATGTTCTGGCAGATTTGCCTTCCGCTTACGAAGCCAGCGCTTGTAACCTTGCTGATACTATCCTTCACATGGCACTGGAACGAGTATGAGGGACCGCTTATTTTCTTGCGAGATAAGGCGCTGTACACGATTCCGCTTGGCTTGACCAACTATGTGGAGGAGTTCGGGACCAATTATGTGCTAACGATGGCGGCATCTGTATCTGCGCTCCTGCCGCTCTTGATTGTTGTAGTTGTCTGTCAGAAATGGTTCGTGGAAGGCTTCGCTAACTCCGGTGTAAAAGGGTAATGTTACTGCGGTTTTGGGTAAGATTCCTTAATAGTGGTATACTTGGAAGGAGCTAAACCTTTCAAATTACTATTAGCGAGGTGGACAAGGTGGAGAAACGTAAGTTCGGACAGACAGGCGCGGAATTTCCTTTACTTAGCTTTGGGGCACAGAGGATCGTGGACGATCATAACTGCACGGAAGAAGAGGCTATACAGATTGTCAATCGGGCTATTGACGAAGGAATTACTTACTTTGATACCGCACCGAGTTATTCGAAAGGCCAGTCGGAAGAGCGATTAGGGAAAGCGTTAGGAAACCGAAGAAATGAAGTATGGATTGCGACCAAAACCCATGATCGAACTAGGGACGGATCGTTGAAATTGCTGGAAGACAGCTTGCGCAGGCTGCAAACCGACCATGTGGAAGAATGGCGTCTGCATAATGTGATGACAATGGAAGAATTAGATCAATGCTTTGCTAAGGGCGGTGCTATGGAGGCGCTGCTGCAGGCAAAGGACCAAGGGATGATCAAACATATCAGCATAAGCGGACATACGAATCCGAATGTTCAATTGGAAGCCATTGATCGCTTTCCATTCGCTAGCGCATTGGTTGCCTTGTCAGCGATGGATCACTTGATTTATAGCTTTGCTCATGAATTCCTTCCTATAGCCAACCGCAAAGGAGTAGCGGTCATCGGAATGAAGGTGCTCGCGCTTGGCAAGCTGGCTCCATGGTATGAACAAGCTCTTCAATATACGTTGTCGCTGCCGATCTCGACGGCAATCGTCGGGATGGAATCCATGGAGCAGCTAGAGAAGAATCTTGCGGTTGCCCGGGCATTCCAGCCGATGCAGGATATAGAGAAGCTGGAGTTTTTCAAAGAAGTCATTCATCTCGCGAATCCGGATGTGCTCCGATGGAAATCAACAGATTGGACATCAGGCGAATGGTATAAAAGAAAATAAGTGAGAAGTCTTTGCACAAAGAGCCGCACCTTACCGGGAAGCGGCTCTTTACTTCTTTTCACAAGTTTTGTCACGAACTTCATAAACTCATGGTAGAATAGAAATATGTTAAACATTGGAAGAGGAGTCAAGTTATATGAACGGAAAAGGCCAGTCGGAGGAAGATGTAACCAATCATAGTAATTTTTCATTGCGTCTTAACATTTTTTTCTTTTGTGTATTTTTGTTGTTTTCCGTCTTGATTATCAGGCTTGCTCTGCTGCAGTTTGTAGAGGGAAAAGCGCTTGCTGAGCAAGAAGGAAAGATGAAATCAATGCATCACTCGATTCCACCAATCCGAGGAACAATTTTTGACCAAAAAGGCTACCCAATTGCTGAATCCATATCCTCCCAATCTTTATTCTATACAATAGAACCTGGAATGAAGGATAAAGATTTAATAATCGGACTAGCTAAGAAGCTTGAAACCGTTTTTAAAAGTTATGGGGATCCGAGCAAGGCAATTACAGCACAAGAAATCATTAAAAAGATGGATGTCGGCTATGATCTTGAAAAAAAGGAGACTAAAGATCCGAGCTACTATTCGGTCCCTCGAAGGATTAAAGCGGATTTGACCAACATTGAGATTGCCTATCTTTCTGAGCAACGGGACGAGTTCCCTGGAATTGAGATTCAGGAAGAAAGCATTCGTCATTATAACGAAAAGACGATTGCTGTCCAACTGGTTGGATATCTAAGGCCGTTCTCCAATGCTCGAAATAAAGAATCAGGCTTAGAATTTTATCGCCAAAAGGCTGAATCAACGGATCCGACTGTGGAATATTTGGATACCGAAGATGTAGGATTTGACGGTATTGAATACTTGTTTCAGGACGAACTGCGTGGCAAGAACGGAGTTAAAAGCTATCCAGTCAATGCTGCACAGAAGATTGTAGGACCAGTTGCACTCAAGAAGCCCGATAAGGGGAATAACCTCTTCCTGACTATTAACAAAGACATTCAGTTGGAGTCTGAAAAAGCTATTACAGAACATTTAGAGTATATCCGTAACCCTAACAGAGATATTTGGACATATGCACCAAATGCCACGACTGGGTATGCTGTTGCAATGGAAGTGGATACTGGAAATGTTGTGGCTATGGCTAGTATGCCGGATTATGACTCGAACATTTGGCAGGGAGGAATTAGTACCGAGGACTACAAAAATATACAGTATCAATATTTAAATGGTGCAATAGCTGAAGTTTATGCAAACTACCCTGATCCCAAAGAAAGGGCAAAACATCCAACTTCTCTCGTATATATGGGCTCGACGATTAAACCCTTGTCCGTGTTGATTGGGCTAAAGGAAGGTATTATTACAGCGAACGAAATTTATTATGATTCTGGAGAAATGACCTTTGGAAAGGATAAGACTGTAATCCATAACTCAAGTAATAGTCCTTGGGGCCCCATTAACGCATGGCAGGCTATATGGCGCTCCTCTAATACGTACATGTCTGAGATGATAGGCTTGCGGCTGTATAATAAATACAAGAACAGCAATAGCGAGATGGAAATTTGGGATACTTATATGAAGCAGTTTGGTCTCGGGGTTACGACTGGAAGTGGCTTGCGTTATGAATCTGCTGGAATTCCTGATTACAAAAGCGAAGCTGAAAATGCAAGCTCCCAGTCTGCGCTCGTACGTTCTTCATGGGGACAGATGGGCAAATACACTGCGCTGCAGCTCGCTCAATTCACGGCGATGCTTGGCAATCACGGTAAACGGTTGAAACCAAATTTTGTGGATCGAATGACCACCTATGATAACCAGCCAATCAAGAAATTTGAAGCTGAACTGTTAAATGAAGTGTCATTTCCTAAGGAGTATTGGGAAACGATTCAGAGAGGAATGCTTCTAGTAAGCAAGCAAGGATTTGAAGGAGTAACTTACTCAGTTGCGACCAAGACAGGGACATCCACGCAGAGCATCGCCCGCAAGGAAATAAATAATGCAGTATTCATCGCTTACGCCCCGGCTGATAAGCCAAAGCTAGCAGTAGCTGTAATTATTCCGGAAGGTGGGTACGGTTCCTACGGGGCAGCACCAATTGCCCGCCGCATATTCGATGCTTATGATCGTGAATATGGCCTGAATGGAATACCGAATCCCAATTGATGTGTTCCGGCCCTTATGGTCAGAAATCAACAATCAAGGATAACAGAGCCCTTCAATAAAAATAAAATAATTTTTAAAAATGGTGTTTCACTCGGATAGAAGCAGGGTATATACATAATAAGCACCTCTACTACACGGTTTTACTCAGTTTTAGGCCTATAGGATAGTTCTTCTTCTTTCAATAGAGGACAGGCTATCAAATAAACTATGGAACCGCCTTGAACTGATTAAAATATAACTACTAATGAGAGGGGATAGTCCAATGACTTAGGTAAGCGAAGCATGCTGGAAGCAGTATACTAAAGAAAAAGCCGGTGAAAACTTTTTCGTACACTGTGGGCATGTGGGAACTCATAAGAAGTTGAACTATTGTCGGACTGACATGCTAGACACATGTCGCCAAGTATAATCTGATCCATGACATGTAATGCATGTTGGATGAAAAGGTAGGGAAGTTCATAAATGAATAGCAGTTGTAAGGGATAGCCTTCGTTTATAATGTAAATAAACGGAGGCTATTTACTGTTCGCGTAAAGGGGGGTAAAATAGTAACAATTGAATTTAGAAAGTAGGAATAAGGGTTAGATGAACATCAAGACCGTGGCTATTTGTTTGTATATCATGTTTATTTATTGGCTTTCCTTAAAGGGGCCTGTTCTTCACATGTTGTTTTTTCCTACGCTCGGAGCATTCAGCTTTCTCTTTCTATCACGGTCATTGAACATAGCAGAATTCACTAGAATCGCGATTGGGGCCATAATCTCTTCCATAACGGGGACGTTATTGTTTCTGCTTAACCCTGGTGTTCTTTCTTTATTCTGCAATAGTTTATTGACGATCTGGTTGATTAAAAAGTTCAAATGGAATGCCCCTCCTATCTTAGCCGTTTCGCTTATTCCTTTTTTCGCTCATCCTGATCATTTGTGGACCATACCTTTGTCTGTGTTAGGTGCTATGGCCGGGCTTCTCTTAACATTAGTGGTGGCGAATACTGCGGAGGCTAAAGTCAAGCAATGGTCCCCTTTACTCATGAAGAAGCGGGTATGGGCTAAGACGGAGTCCGAATAAATAACGGCTGAAAGGATGTGCTGCAATCATGGAACATTCCAAGTACGAGAAGCACTTTTCTGAAGACGGATTCTGGAGCAAGCTGAAGAAATACGCCAAAGATGCTGGAATGAAGGTCGTTTACAGCGGTTTGTTGTTATATTATGCGTTGGAAAGTCCGAAGACTCCCCTCAAAGCCAAGGTTCAGATTTACGGTGCTCTAGGTTACCTGATCCTCCCAGTTGATTTGGTGCCTGATATCCTGCCGGTAGTTGGTTATGTAGATGATTTGGGCGCATTAGGCCTAGCGATCGGTGCTGCAGCTATGAGTATAGATAATGAGGTAAAGAAGAAGGCAAAGGACAAAATGGTCGATTTCTTCGGGGAAGCAGCTAGGGATAATCAAGATATTATTGATGTAGATGCCCAACTAGTTGAAGATCGGGACAAATAATAAAAAAAATATATAACATTTTGTTTCAATATTGCCAAAACAGTCTAATACATTTGATTAGAGCGATTCGTAGGAATACGAGTTCTCCTCACTTACACAGTAATGATTCTGATTCTTTCGCCTTCTAAGATGTCTGAGAAGCAGGTGAGACAAGCATGGGAATAAGCTTTGTAGGGAAGAGAAAGGTAATATGGCGTATGATTATGGGGTGGTTATTCACTCTTGTCGTCATTCAGCTGTATGCATTCCCCCAGGAAGCGGAAGCGTCGTTGTTAGATCCGCTCCAAATCCTTACAGGGAAAACTACTAATTCTGATCAAAAGACCATGGATAGTCCTCCGCCTGCAGAATCGCGTGGAGTTCTTGGTGTGGTACAAAATAGCCTTACATCGGTAGTATCCGAGCTCCCTATAGTATCTAACATTGTGACGGGGGAAGAAAAGGCGTCTCCAGTTGTGAAGCCGGATATAGCGGAGCGACCTTCGGAACCTGCATCGACGTCTTCATCCGGAATAAGTATCGGCGGAGGGCTGTTACCGGAATTAAAGGTGCAATTGCCTTCCATTACCGTGAATACTCCACTATTGGAAGTGGACATCCCAACAGTAAATGTCCAGATTAAGACAGATCAACTCCCCCAAGTCACGTTGGATGTGAAAGTGTCTGTACCAAAGATACTGACGGATATCCCGATCCTTAACTTGGACACACCTGTGATTGAGGCGGAAGCTCCGTTAACGGAGAACCAACAACAACCATTAACTGTGGAACCTGCTGTTATACAGGTCCACGCCCCCAAGACTGATATCAAGTTGCCGAGCACCACCGTTGTCAGTGTCCAGACACCTGTTCCGGTGAAGATGATTCCACCTGAAGAGGAAGGTCAGACTGCTGAGGAAAGCCAAGTTCCTTTTCAACCGGTTGCAGCAGACCCGCCTTGGAGTCATGATGATGATGATGAACAGACAAGTGCCTCGGGTTGTGAGATCTATACGGAGTCCCTGTCATCAACCGAACCGATTGCTTCGGACGAAAGCAGTACATGGACTAACTTGGTTTCATGGAACTTTCAACCGCTAGGATTTTATGCCATAAATACTTGGTTGACTACTGTACTTCCTGGCAGCAGTGCTGATATAGGGAGTATCTCCTCTAGTTCAAGCAGTGGAGCCTTCTCTGGAAGCTCAGTGTTCTACGCGAACACTTTGTTGCAGCCGCCGAGGATGATTCACCAGAATTATCATCGATCTCAATTATCTGCTTCGAATCAATGGTCTAAGCCGCCGCCTGGGTTGCCGCCTCGTATAGCTTCTTCTCAATTGCGCATATCTACTACATACCAATGAGAAGGAGTGCTTGCACAATGAATAAAAAGAACCTATGGGTGATACAAGTATCCATAAGGAAGACAAGCTTATGAAACAGGGACACTTGGAACCGCAACATAATCGAGATGCAGAACTACGATATGCGATTGAGGAGGCTATTTACGAGAAGAGGTTGAAATTGAATGCATGTGTCGAGACTTATGGAATTGCTGACCCGAGATGCCTGCGGAGTTCGATAGAGCTTGATCATCTACTTAATCAGTTCAATAGACTGCAAAAAGCCGCTATGAAAAGAAACCAATGAAATGAGACAAGGAGCCATTCCTGACACATAACAGTCAGGTATGGCTCCTTGTAAATTTAGGGTCAGGAGGACGCCATTTCTTTTTCCAAGTTAGACTGTATAATGAAGAGATGGAACAACGAAAGACAAGCGTTCCCGCATTTGATTGGAAGAGGATGAATAAGAGATGAAAACGTTCAAGAAATTTTACATTGAGATCACAAGTGTCTGCAACCTGGCTTGCACCTTCTGCCCGCAAACCAAGCGCGAAGCTAATTTCATAAAAGTCGATGCGTTTACCAAAATATTAGATGAAATTAAACCTCATACGGATTCCATATATTTTCATGTGAAGGGCGAGCCTTTGCTCCATCCCAAAATTGATGAGCTGCTTGATCTAAGCCATGAGAGGGGATTCAAGGTGAATATCACCAGCAACGGAACCCTGCTGCCAAAAGTGAAGCATAAGCTCATGAACAAGCCGGCGCTTCGACAAATGAATTTCTCCTTGCATAGCTTTGATGGACATGAAGGATCTACGAACAAAGAGCAGTACGTGGCGACGGTCCTTGATTTTGCCAAGGAAGCCGTGCAGCACACGAATGTAATTATTTCACTGAGACTGTGGAATTTGACAGAAGACAATGTAACGAATATCGAGCGCAACCGCAATAGCCAAATTCTCGAAATGATTGAAAAGGACTTCGACCTGGACTTCAAGATTGAATCCAAATTTGCTCGGGGAAGCGGTGTGAAAATCGCTAAACAAATTTATCTCAATCAAGATCATGAGTTCAAATGGCCCGATCTGAAGGAAGAGGAAGACGAGGGTAAAGGGTTCTGCCATGGACTCCGCAATCAGGCGGGTATATTGGTGGACGGGACGGTTATTCCTTGTTGTCTGGATGGCGAAGGGGTCATTAATCTAGGCAATATTAATCAAACGCCTTTCTCTGAGATTATCGAAGGTGAACGGGCGAACAGGCTGTATGACGGCTTTTCCAGACGAGAAGTAGTGGAAGAGCTATGCAGGAAGTGCGGTTATCGCAAACGATTTAATGAGTAGAACGATGAACCATGCAAAGACCTTCGCTTTCACCTGACAGGTGCAAGTGGAGGTCTTTCTTTAATTTACTAGTAGATAAGGACTAGATGGATCCTTATGAATTGTATTATAATGATATAATATAGGTGGATGAGTGAAAGGTTTATGTAAACGTATTCAAGGGATGTGGAATTAATTGAACCTGATCAACAGAGTAAGCGTCAGCAGGCTGTTTACAAACATGAAGTCGTATTCCTTGTTCAGGCGGCTAATCGTTTTGATCGTTTTCGTTTTTTTTATCCCTTTTTTGATATTCAGCGTTTACTGGTATAGCCAGGCAAGTCGTATGATTGAAGAGAAAGCAGTAGCACAAGGCCAACAACAGGCTGATTTCATGAATGAACAACTGAATTTCTACTTCAAGCAGCTGGATGTGGCCACTTCACCTGTACTCACTTCTCGGCTCGTTAAAGATTTTATTGATTTGAAATCATTTGAAGGCTACGAGCAGTTCGTCTATACACACCGCTTGGATAATGAAGTATTCTACAATATTTTGTTTAGTCGTTCTGACATTTACAACATAGCTGTTGTTTCAAGCGCTGGGTTAGTAGCAAGCAGTAATAATACCTTTAGTTCAAAAGAAGCCTACCGATTATATGCGGAGGAGACTGCTGATGATTACAATTTCAACATTATGGGGATTCGGTGGATTAACGATGCTCCGGTTTTGACTATAGTTCGCAACTTGTTTAACAACCTTCATTATCGGTCTGACGGGCTGCTGGTCATTGACGTTAAGTTCCAGTCCCTGGCTGAGATGATTCGTACATTAACCTTGGATCGTTCTGGCGACTTTTTGGTCTATGATCGCACAGGTAATATTATCTATCACGAGAACCCTGACCTTTGGGGAAAGCCGATGAACGACTCCTTCCCTGATCTGTCTGTTCGCAAAGGCAAGCACGCAGAGATTAATGGGGCTAAGGATGGGGATCACCTGCTTGTGTATAACAGATTGGATTTCGCCGATTGGCAAATCGTTAATCGCATTCCGATGGATGACCTTGTTGGAGATCTGGCTCAATTAAATTCTCTTACTGTAGCGATCGGGGCTGTACTCGTTTTCCTCGCTTTGATGGTGATGTGCACCATTTTGTTCGTAATGACCCGGGCGCTGAAGTCGCTGCAACGGTTGATGAAAAAGGCTGAGATTGGCGATCTGGAGGCGAGGGCCCCCGAGAACCATTCTGCTATTGAAATCTCCAGCTTGTATCGAAGCTACAACAGCATGGTTGACGAGATCCGTCGATTGGTTGAGGTTGTGCACCGAGCCGAGCTCAAGGAGAAAGAGCTGGAGCTGCGGCAGATGGAGTCCCGTCTCATGCTGATGCAATCACAGATTAACCCGCATTTCTTGTACAACTCGCTGGAGGTTGTGAATTCTTATGCCATTGAAGCAGGGGTGAAAGAGGTCAGTCGGATGGCTGTAGCCATCGCCAAAATGTTCCGCTATAACATGCGAGATATGAAGAGCCAGGTGCCGCTCTCGGAGGAATTCGAGCATCTTCGGACTTACCTGAGTATTCAACAGGAACGTTTTGCGACTATGGAGTACGAATTGGATTTAGATAAGGAGGAGCTCGCAAAGGCAACGACCATCAGACTGGCGCTGCAGCCGATCGTCGAGAACTGCTTCAAGCATGGATATGACAAGCAGGCTGGCCGCAAGATGTGGATCGGGATTTCCGGACGTGTAGAAGGCAATCGGTATACGGTCACGGTCAGTGACCGCGGGACAGGAATGGATCAAGAAACGGTGACCCGATTGAATGCGAGCTTCGCAGAAGTCAAGCTGGAGCAAGCGGCTTATGACTTCCGCTTAGCGGAAGATCAGCAAGTAGGCATGTGGAACGTGCACAGCCGGATCCGGCTCACCTTCGGAGCTGAATACGGGATGCATATAGCCCAATCAGATGATACAGGTACCTCAATAGAACTATACTTTCCATGGGGGGAACAAGGATGAACGTCTTGATTGTTGATGATGAAGCTCCTGTCAAACGCAGCTTGACCCACATTATAGAACGTGAGCTTCCCCATTTTCACGTAGTATGCATTGCTGATAATGGGTTGGAGGCGCTGAAACAAATTGAGGAGCTTCGGCCAGACCTTGTTATTACCGATGTCAAGATGCCTGAGCTTGACGGACTGCAGTTGTCCCGGGAAATTCGCAAGCGAGGGTATTCCATGGAAATAATAGTCGTATCGGGTTACAATGACTACTCTTATCTTCGCGAGGCGCTTCAGCATGGTGTTATGGACTATTTACTCAAGCCTGTTGACCCGGATGAAGTGGTTGCGACCTTAGGACGAGTATACGAGCGGCATCAGAACAGACAAAAGGAATTGATGGGTAAGCAAGTCTGGTTGTCAGACCATAAGGTGCACATTCAGAAGCTGGCGGAGTCCATTTGGTTTTTGCAAGAAGAGCAGGTTTGGGAGCAAGTAAAGGAGCTTGGGGTGGCCACCGGAAGCAGTGCCGATACTGGTACGAGTCAGACGGTGGAATTGTGTATGCAGTGGATGACAATGGTTAACGCTGAGCTTAAACAGCTTAGCGGAGGGAAGCTGTCGATGGAGGAGCATTCGGAATTTAGGGAATTGTCTACATCCACCCATCCTATGCAAGAGGTGGAGCAGCTGATCAACACCCTAATGGACGAGATTCGCCGCATGCGCAATTGGGGCTCTCATCGTATTGTTCTGAACGCTTTGGACTACATTCAGCTTAACTTTTCAAAAGAATCGCTATCCTTAGGCGAAATCGCTGATGCTGTAGGGATGTCTGCCACTTACTTCAGCAAATGCTTCCGTGCGGAAATGGGTGTGAGCTGTACCCAGCACATTACACGTCTCAGGATGAAAAAAGCAATGGAGCTATTAGGTGATCCATCCTTTAAGGTATATGAAGTGGCACACGCGACGGGATTTAACGAGTACGCTCATTTTGCCAAAGTATTCAAAAAAACGTTTGATTTCTCTCCTAGCGAGTATCGCACGAACCTCGGTATTAGTTAACGATTCGATTTGAAAGCGGTTTACCATAAGTCCGATTACACCATATTTGTGAAAATAAAACCATACCGTCAGCCCTTCCTCCGATGTACGATGAAATCGACTAGTGAGGGGGCTGCTTATGTTACAGTCGGGAAGTGCCAAATGGATATGGGGCGGAGAAGAGATCAGCCCGCGCAACGAGTGGCGATGTTTCCGAAAGACGATTATGGTACCAGGCAGCGGTTGGGATCAAGCCACACTTAGAATTGCGGCCGATTCCAGATATGTGTTGTATATTAACGGGAAACGAGCAGGACGGGGATCGGCGAGATCATGGCCATCTCGGCAGTACATGGATGTCTATGACATTTCCGGAGAATTGATTCCCAATCAGACGAATACCATTGCAGTTCTGGTTATGCATTTTGGAGTCTCCACGTTCTACTATTTGCGCGGACGCGGCGGACTAATCACTAATCTGGAGCTGCTTCAGGGGGATCAGATTGCGGAGGCTTTTGGGTCGGACAGCACATGGGTCACCTCCAGGCATCGCGGTCAAAATGCTCGTGCGCCGCGGATGTCGAGTCAGAATGCATTCGCCGAGTCGATTGACGCCCGTTTGTGGGACGAGTGTTGGTTCGAGCCGCAATATTGTACCGATCTCTGGGAACGAGCGGTGGAGATTGGAAATCCAGGCATGGACCCGTGGAAAGAGCTGGTACCTCGGCCTATTCCATTCCTGACCGAGCAGACGGTTTATCCAGTACGTGTAGAAGAGCTTCATCATGTAAAGCCAATCTCATTTGCGGTTCATATAGATTTGCGTAATCACATGGTACCTGGCAGCGAAGATCACATGAATACCGTCACATTTACAGGTTATTTGGCAACCGTCATTGAAGCTGACCGTGCAGCAGCAGCGGTGTTTGGTTTTACCAATACAAACCTGTTCGGTGCCCTGTCCGTCAACGGAGTTTGGTACAATCGTGAGCAATTTTATGGAGAAGATCCGGAACGATATTTGGAAATTCAGCTGAATCAAGGGAATAATTTGGTCCTATTCGATGTTACAGGAGCTGATCTCGCGGTTGGCTGGTATTTCGCTGTGGACTGCAGCGTGCCGCTTCGAGTAGTTTCACCATTGGATGACGCGAGGCGGAATGATTCCGACTCCGAATTCATCTCGATCGGTCCATTCGAAACGTCTGTGAATACAACTCGACCTGTCGATCAGATGCCAGCTGCACAGCACCCTGCATTCGGCGAAGCTGGAACTGCCGCGTGCGTAGAAGATCTGAAGCGGTTCACCTCATGGATTCATGCTGTTCCTGCTAAATTCGTAGATCCTGACAATGTGTTCACCAAGTGTGTCTGGAAGCGGGAGAGCTTGGCCGCTCCAGTACCGAGACAACTGCATAATGCAGTAATCGCATACCGTGGCTCCGCCACTATTCCTCTGCGGGAAGGCTATGACACGGAACTTATTGTTGATTTTGGCCAGATCCTCTCTGGCTTTCTGTCATTTGAGCTCGAAGCACCGCAAGGAACCATCGTTGATTTCTATGGCTTCGAATATATGCGTGACGGCTGGCGGCAGCATACTTACAAGATGAATAATACGATCCGATATATATGCAAGGAAGGCCGCCAAATGTATGAATCCCTCGTTCGCAGGGGTCTGCGATATGTTGCAATTACTGTACGGGGCGGAGAGGCCGGTGCAATTCGTCTGCACTCCGTCCGGATGGAGCAAAGCTTGTTCCCGGTAGCTGACATCGGGGATTTTCGCTGCTCCGACACGTTGCTGACCGATATTTGGCGAATCAGCCGCGAGACCGTTCGGTTATGCATGGAAGATACCTTCGTTGACTGTCCTACCTATGAACAGACGTTCTGGGTGGGGGATAGCCGCAATGAAGCGCTTGTAGCCTATTATGTGTTCGGAGCAGAGGATATTACGCGGCATTCGCTGGGGCTGGTGCCAGGTTCAGGGGAGCAAACCCCGTATTACGCTTGCCAGGTCCCGAGCGGCTGGAGCAGCGTTATTCCGAACTGGACATTCTTCTGGGTTATCGCCTGCTGGGAATATTATGAGCAGACAGGAGAAGAGGATTTTGTCCGACGCATATGGCCGCACATCCGATTCACGCTCGATCACTACCTGGAATGTATAAACGAGGATGGATTGTTTGATTTCCAGGGCTGGAATCTGCTCGAGTGGGCTCAGATGGATTCGCCAAGTAAGGGCGTTGTTACCCACCAACATTTGTTTCTGACCCTAGCGCTTCGAACAGCTGGAATGGCTGCTGGTCTGCTTGGTGAGACGGAGGATCAAGAACGTTTTGTCGCTGCAGCGAGCTTGTTGAGGGATTCCGCTAACTGCCACCTGTGGTCGGAAGAGCGGGGAGCCTACTTGGACTGTATCCATGCGGACGGCAGGAGATCGGAAGTTTTCAGCATGCAGACGCAGGTTGTGGCGCATCTGTGCGGAGCCCCGGACCTGGCTAAGGCCGAGCGGATCGAAGCGTTAATCTCGGCACCGCCCGAGGATTTTGTGCAGATTGGCAGTCCGTTTATGTCATTCTTTTATTATGAAGCTCTTGCGGAAATGAAGCAGATGCCTTCGATTGTGGATGATATTCGTAGGAATTACAGGCAAATGATCGATGAAGATGCATCCGCTTGTTGGGAGATGTTCCCGAATTCTACGAATCGTCAAAACGATAAATTCCTGACACGAAGTCACTGCCATGCGTGGTCGGCCGCGCCGGCGTATTTCCTTGGAGCTTATGTACTAGGCGTCCGCCGAGTGGACATTGGATGGAGGAAGGCCATTATCGCGCCGCAGCCATGTGGGTTGAGCTGGTGTCGGGGGGCTGTACCATTGCCCCATGCTGGCCGTATTGAGGTGTCCTGGCGGTTGGATGAGGACGCCTCTACCTTTCATTTGCAAGTATGGGCACCTAAGGATGTAGAGCTGGATATTCAAATCCCGGATGGCTATGAAGGCGTTATTATCCAACATCGCATCTAGAGACACCCGAGAAACTTATAATAAAAGGACGGTACAATTCGTATGAAGATTGCCAGAATCGGTGTGCTACTCGATCGGAAGGCCGCTGAGGCCAAATGGAGCTACGGGTTAAATGTATTTGAAGGGTACATTGGTGAAGTGTTGTCCCACGCAGGTATTCCATTTGAGTGGTTATATGAAACCTATCATATTTTAGAAAGCCGCTTCGATGTGGTTATTATTGCGGCCATGGAAGAGCAGCCTGCTGCTTACGAAATCCTGCACAAGTACATGACTAAAGGCGGAATCGCGGTTACGTACGGAGGGCTGAACCACTTTGCCAAATCATTCGGCTGCATGAAGCACCCAGCAGTAGGGGAAGGTTATGCGCGTCTGGAGACGGAGTGGGCTGATGCCAGACCGCTTCGCTTTCTACGAGCGATTGCCTGGGAGGAGCGTTCGGAACCGACTCAGGGCAGCGGCATTGCGTTGCAACAATCAGTGGGCGTTGCGGTGCAAGGCTCTGGAGTAGAGAGGCTTGCAGGTGTAGGTGTAGGTGCAGGTGCAGGTGCGTGTGCAAGTACGGGAGCAGGAGCAGGTGCAGGAGCAGGAGCAGGAGCAGGAGCAGGAGCAGGAGCAGGAGCAGGAGCAGGAGCAGGTGCAAGTGCAGGTGCAGGAGCAGGTGCAGGTGCAAGTGCAGGAGCAGGAGCAGGTGCGTGTGCAAGTACGGGAGCAGGAGCAGGTGCAGGAGCAGGAGCAGGTGTAAGTGTAAGCTCCACCAATGGTGCACCCTTTTCTGTTCTGCAGCGGTTTGCGGTTGAGTCGGGACGTTTGGAGCGTTGGAGCGTGGACGTGCTGCACACCATTGTGGGATTACAGCAGGGGACGAGACCATTAACGGAGGACGGACCGCCTGCGCTTGATGGAACCGCCTGGTTGGACGATGGCATTCTTAAAGCTGAGGATATGCTTGAGCAGGACTGGTCGACGGATCGGAAGGTGACGGAGACCGGGGCCGTATATTTTGCCCATCCCTATGCAGACTTATGGCGGGAAGCGGTAATCGGACATCTGCTGGAGCTCGTCCGTGAGCGGGGAAAGACATTGCCGTTCATTGGTTATTGGCCTGAAGGTATTCGACAAGTGGCTATGTTATCACATGACAGCGACCGTAATCACGATGAGGACGCAGAGACAACGATGCGGGTGCTCCAGGAATGCGGGATTCACACTACTTGGTGCATGATGAAGGCGGGTTACAGTCACTCGGTGCACGAACAGATTCTTGAGGCAGGGCACGAGTTGGCGCTCCATTTCAATTCGAATTTCTATGAGGGCGGCCGCTTTCAGCAAGACGATTTTCGTAGACAATTCGAATGGCTTCAGACCGTAACAGGTGATGCCAGGATAACGAGCAATAAGAATCATTTTACCAGGTTTGAAGGTTGGGGCGAGCTTTTCAACTGGTGTGAATCTTGCGGGATTGAGAGCGATCAGACCCGTGGACCCAGTAAGAAAGGGAGCGTTGGGTTTCTGTTCGGGACATGCCATGCTTATTACCCTGTAGCTTGGGCGAACGAGCGCAATCGGCTTTACAACGTTCTGGAAATCGGATTTCTAACTCAGGATCTCCCGCAGATGACGGACTTCAGTGTTGTGGCACCCTTCCTGGAGCAGGTGAGGCGAGTAGAGGGGATTGCCCATTTCCTATTTCATCAAGGTCGTATTCACAGTGTAGAAAGTGTTCGTCAGGCGCTTAGTGATTTGGTTGCTGAGGCGAAGCGGCAAGGGTTCGTGTTCTGGACAGGGAGACAGATTAATGATTGGGAACGAGCTAGACGTAGAATGACTATTCGGGGGATTGATTCCGCTGGTATGGTCACGGTGGAGCATGATTCCGATGTCGAGCGTCCTGTCGTTTGGCGGCCCCTTCTGCTTGGCGAGACCGTGCCCGAAGACGTCTTAGTTGAACGTAAGTTTGGAACATTATGTGTAAGGGGATGAAGGGAAATGCCGACAATATATAATAACAAACGCGATTTTGCAGCTTCGAGCTCCATTACGGCCATCTTGCCAGTGGGTGCGATCGAGCAGCATGGCAGTCATCTGCCAGTTGGAACGGATGCCATTATTGCTGAAGCATTTGCACGGAAGTTGGCGGAAGCACTCGATGCTTATTTGCTGCCTGCACTCGCTGTAACTTCTTCGATTGAACACCGGGAGTCCAGAGGAACGGTGTACTTGAAGGCAGACACGCTTGCGCTTGTGATTCGGGATATTTGTGAATCCCTGCAATATTCAGGATACCGCAAAATCATTCTGGTCAATGGCCATGGCGGAAACTGGATTCTTAAGCCGACCATTCGGCAGTTGAATCGGGATTTTGCCGATCGAGGTGTGGATGCTGAAGTTATTCTAATTCATAGCTCCATCGTACTGGGCCGACAAGGGGAAGTAATGGAGCATTCCAAAGGGGATATTCACGGGGGCGAGAAGGAAACATCGCTTATGCTGCATCTTTGTGCGGAGCATGTCCTCGAGCCCGTTCCCCAAGCAGACGCAGTAAACGTACCGCAGGATTATATGGACTACTTCGATGTAGCTGACCTCACAGAGGACGGTTATTGGGGGTACCCCGAGGCGGCTACAGAAGAAAAAGGTGAAAAGCTGCTTAAGCTGATGGTAGAATGCGCGATCGATTTCCTTCGCCACCTTGAGGCGACGCACGAGAGTGTAAGGTTGAAGCGTGCTAGTAAACAATAGCTGCTTAGGTCCAGAGGAGATCAGTTAGCCAGTGCCAGTATAGGTTATATGGGAGGAAAAGCCGGCTTTTTCTAGGATAGCAAACTTTACTATTGGCTATTACGCGGATTTTGAGGAAAATCGGGTAACAACGAGGAAATAAGGGATAGTGAAGTTGGCTAATTAGTGCCTGAGTGATGAAATGGCCTAAATTGCCAATAGTAACATGGCTTATCTGTAAGCGGCGTGCCACTATAACCACGATATTTGTATATGGAAATAAATAACGCCGTCTGTCCTAGATAAGGATAGACGGCGTATGCTTTACGTAGAGAACGCGAACAGCCGCAAAGCGGAAAATCCGTATCTTCTTTTTATGCAGAAATTGAAATAATTGTGCAAAATCAACCATAGATAACGTATTTTCGATCCAGTACGATGAAAGCGGATACTTAAATTTAGCGAACCGCATCATATTTATAGAAACAGGAGGCCGAATAATGGAAAAGTTAGCTTTGCACGGCGGCAAGCCGGTTAGAAGCGAACCACTCAATGCCCCAATGCTCAGGGGGGCATTCATGTCTGGAGAAGAGGAAACAAGTAGAGTCACAGAGGTGGCGCGCTCGCAAGCTTATTTTCGGTATTACGGGCCCAATCAGCTTCGTTGTGTAGAACAGCTCGAGAACCAGATCTCTCAGAAATTCGGCGTGCCCTACACATTAGGCGTAACATCAGGAACAGCTGCCCTTATGGTGGCGCTAAAAGCACTCGGCATCGGCTACGGCGACAAGGTCATCGTTCCGGGTAACACCTTTACAGCCACAGCCGGAGCGGTTATATGCAGTAATGCAGTGCCGGTCTATGCAGACATGGATGACACACTCAATTTGAACCCCGCTGATCTGGACAGGGTGATGGATGAGGAAGTGCGCGCTATAATCGCCGTTCATATTAACGGCCAATCAGCTGAGATGGACGCGATAATGGCTTTTGCGCGAAAGCATAACGTACCTGTAATTGAGGATGTAGCTCAAGCACTTGGCAGCAAGTATAAAGGGCAATACACGGGCTCTTTCGGCGATATAAACGCATTTAGCTTTCAAATGCAAAAAATCATAACGGCAGGAGAAGGCGGTGCTGTGACTACTCGCAACTCGAAGCTGTTCGAGCGGGCAGTCCGTTATCATGACCAAGGCGGCTTTCGTGACAAAGGAAGGTATGCGTTTGAAGAAGGGTTTGTGCATGAACCAGTAGTCGGATTAAATTACCGAATGAACGAGATGACCGGCGCCGTGTTGTTGGAACAGTGGAACAGACTGGACACGATCATTGGGAGCATGCGGAGGCATCACCGGAGAATGCAGGAAACACTGCAAGCAGAGCTGCCGGGTATTCGCTTCCGCCGGACGATCGATGAAGAGGGCGATATTTGCTGCGTACTCGGAATCATTCATCCTACCCGTGAAAATGCTTCAGCGTTCATTAAGGCAATTAATGCGGAGAATGTGTTCTCTTGGTTAATGTACGGGGGTAAGCCGATTTACTTGCAGCCGCCTTTGATGAACCCCAAAACGTTGGACAAGAACAATTTTCCATTCGATTATCCGTTCAAAAACCCGGTTGTCTATAAGGAGGGCTTGTGCCCGAATGCGGAAGATTTGCTCTCCAGAGTAACGCTGCTTCCAGTAGGACCGCATTTCACGGATGAGGAAGTGGATCAAATAATCGAAGCTATAGTAAAAGTTTACAGAGGACTGGGCTTGGAGGCGGCAGTAAAAGCCTAACAGAACTAGGAGTAGTACTAGAAGATCCATCACTTTCTGGGGAGGGGATTTACTAATGCCGAATAATGGAAAAAAAGGAACAGCAATCATTCTATCCGCCTTGCTGATGCTGCTTATGCTCATACCTTCCGTAGCTGCTTCCTCCAGTATTTCGAAAGGGAACGGTGCACAATCCGATTATACTTTGACCGCAATTGCTCTGGAAGAAGCAACCGGTTCCAACCTATACTTAACCGTTGCGGCAACGCAAGCTGGTGGAACTGCGCCGGAGACGATCAAGAAGTTGCAAATTAAGACTTATGACGATACAGGGAAACATATCTCCACTCGCAACGAAAAGGATTTACCTTCGCCGGGAGGGAAGCTTACCCTAGACCTCCAGGATGTATCCCTCGGTTTCAAGATTTCTGTTCAAGCACTTGTTCAAACGGCGGAGTCGGTGAATACCGAGGTGCTAAATGCCGATACAGCGGTGACTGAACTCGCCGTAAATGCGGATCAGGTAGTTGTATCCAACTTTCAAGGCTACGGCGCTCAAATGAATATGCATCTGTATACAGCGCTTAACGACCCAGCCCGGGGGTTTGTAGGCAACGAGCCGCCCAAAGAGGTGGAGAATGTCGAGGCCAAGGTAAAGGACATGAAGCCTGGCCTAACCCGCATATTCCTCTCGCCTGTCAATTATGATCCCGGCAATGAGAATCGCATGGAGTCGTTCATCCAAACGGTGGAGCTCGCTCAGGAAGCAGGAGCAACCGTAAATGTGACGTGGTGGTTCATAGAACGGGCTCCAGGCGACAATCCTGTGCGTCAGGAGGAGCTCATGCAGGAGAACATGCGGCAGTTCGCGGATACCTTAATCGATCTGGTACACAATCGCGGTCTGATGGCAGTACAGGAAATTACGATTCAGAACGAGGTCAACACCACATGGGTGAAACCCGCTCTGTACGAGAAGTATTACCGACTGCTGGACAGCCACCTTCGCGATGCGGGAATTCGGGATCAAATCCGATTTGTGGGCGGAGACTTGGTTTTTAATAACCAGTTGATTTGGTTCACGCACATGGCGGACTATATGGGCGACGTGCTTGATGGCTGGTCCGTCCACATTTACTGGAACTATTGGGATACGGCTTACATGCTGAAGAGGCTTACCGATATCAATACCATTTATCAAAATATTGCGCCAGAGAAACGCAAGCCGATGTCGATTACCGAGTATGGGGTACGGGGAATCAAGCTCAATAATAACAATCCCCAAGATCCGATAAAAAATGCTAATCCTTACCGAGGCGGCCAACTGACCAACATCGATCCTGGAATTTACCAAGACGGTACAGTAATTGCTGAGACCAACATTCTCGCCTTCCAGCACGCATGGTTCAACATGCTGGCCGTCAATCAAGGCTTCACGGGAATGTCCAAGTGGGACGCCTATCGGGCACAATATGATTTCACGTATCAGAACTACTCTTTGATCGGGTACCGGTTTAATCCTGAACCTGGTGAGGATCGGTGGCCGCTGCGGCCTGCTTATTACATGCAGTGGCTTATGGGGAACACCACTGGGAAGGATTGGCAGGTGCTAGGTAACAGCGGCATTGCCGGGGCTAAGTTGATTACACCGTTCCGAAGCCCGTCAGGAGATTGGACTGTTTTCGCTCTGAACAGAGACTCCGCACCGGCTTCATTCAGTATAGGCGGATTGCCAGCCAACACCGCTTTCCAGGTTCTGATCTGGAATAGCAATGGAGAGGGAAAAGTGACGAAGGGCAGCACCGTTAATTCCGGTGCAACAGGCTCCGTTACGGTCGATGCACCCGCTGGAAGCTTCCTTGTCTTGACAACCGTATCTGCGAATCCGCCGCTTTAATCTGAAAGAGGAGCCTATGCAAGAGCAGGGCTCCTCTTATCTAAATCATTTAGAATTGACGGAGGTGACACACATAATGAAGTTCGGTATTGCCAAACAAAGAATTACCCCCGATTACCCGGTATTTCTAGCGGGCTTCGGCGGCAGGGATCACAAAAGCGAAGGGGTACTCGATGATATTTATGCCACTGTAACGCTAATCAAGGCCGATCACGATCAGACGCTTGTGATTATTACGTTGGATGCACTTGGGGGAGACCGCAGCTTTGTTCGGGGTATCCAGAGTGCTTTAAAGGAGGAATTTGGATTCGAAAGGGACCAGATCTTGATCAATTTCTCCCATACGCACTGCTCGGTCTATTTGACGGGGGACGTAGCAAGTTACGGAAGACGAGGCGGCTACAGCATGGGACAAGATCGTTGGCCGGAGCAGGCAGGAGATCTCGACTACAGCGTAGATATCCGTTATTTCTTGTACCTTCGCGACACGATCATTCAAATGACTAAGCATTGCCTGAACAGCTTGAAGGAAGGGACGATCCTGCTGAAATCCGGTACCTCAGATGCAGGTGTCAGTCGTCGAATGATGACAGAAGATGGATTGAAGTTCTGGCCGAACTTCACTGCTGACACAGATAAAGATTTATTTGTTGTGCAATTAATCGGTTCTGACGGCTTGACTGAAGGATTGCTATTCAGCTATGCGTGTCACCCTACTTGTATTGGAAAACATTTGATTTCGGCTGAGTTCGTGGGTAAAGCGTGCACGGAGCTGGAGCAGTTGTATCCCGGGTCGATAGCGGTATTCCTGCAAGGCTGCGCAGCAGATATTAAACCCGTGAAAACCGTTGATCACAACTTGGGACGGTTCAAAGCGATTACAGTCGAAGAGATGTACGAGGCCGGGGTGGAGCTGGCGAATGACGTTCAGTCTGTTGTAGAAAGCGGCGGCATTACAGAAGTTCAAGGCAAGCTGAGAGCTCGGATGGATGATGTCCGACTGTTCACAGAACCTTGGAAGACCGAGCAGGTTGCTGCAATTGCCAATGACGAGACCTCAACTGATTATAAGCGGCGTGCGGCTAGAAGAGTGCTGAATGCGATACAGGATGGCAATGTGAGGGAGATTCTTCCGCAATATATTCAGCATTGGAAGCTTGGTGAACAGATCCAGATCGTTACTCTCGAAGGAGAGGTACCCGCTGAGTATGCGCTTAAGATCAAGCGGATGTTAGGCAAGGACGGTGCTATAATAATCGTGTTGGGATACAGTAACGGCGTGTCTACTTATATCCCGACTGCCAAGATTTTGCAAGAGGGCGGGTATGAAGCAGATGCCTTTATACTGCATGGCTTCCGAGGACCGTTGGTGCCTGAGAACGAAAGCATTATTCTCGGAACCTTAGCGGCGTCGTCGAATGCAGATCACACTGCATGAGGCTTGTCATCTGCACCATAACCAGAAGAATACAGGAGGCGAGCACACTTTGCCGAATAACACTAACCAATACCTGATTTACGGGATTGATTACAGGACTAACGATCCAATTGTTGTGACCGTAGACGAAGGGATTATAGTCCATATTGAACGGAACGGCAGCCCAATGGCGAATCAGGACCAACTCACCGCATCTTACCTGGCTCCCGGGTTGGTTGACCTGCAGATAAATGGTTACAAAGGGTATGATTTCAACACGTTCCCATTAGCTGTAGATACCGTTATTGCAGCCACTCGAGCATTAGCCCAGGAGGGAGTCACTACATTCTTCCCGACTGTAACGACTAATTCCACCGAGCGAATCTCAGAGGCAATGAGCACGATTGCTGAAGCCTGCTCAATGGATGAGCATTGTGCGGAGGCAATTGCGGGTATCCATCTGGAAGGGCCGTTCATCTCGCCAGAAGACGGGCCCCGCGGTGCGCATCAAGCCGCGTATGTGCAAGCACCGCAATGGTCATTGTTCGAGCGTTGGCAGGAAGCCTCCGGCGGCCGCATCCGGATCATCACCTGCTCGCCGGAGTGGCCCGACTCGACGGAGTTCATTCGCCGCTGCTCGGAGAGCGGTGTTACCGTATCCATCGGACATACGGCTGCTACGCCGGAACAGATTCGCGAAGCAGTTGCTGCAGGCGCGCGAATGTCCACTCATTTCGGCAATGGCTCCCATTTAATGCTGCCTCGTCATCCGAACTATCTATGGGAGCAGTTAGCTCAGGACGACCTTTGGACGGGCCTGATTGCCGACGGCTTTCACTTGCCAGAATCGTTTCTGAAGGTAGCGCTTAAGGTAAAAGGGCATAAGGCGATGCTCGTTAGCGATGCGGTTGATTTGGGCGGAATGCCGCCGGGTACATACCATTCCCACAGGCGCGTCCATGTCGTAAAGACACCAGAAGGCAAGCTGCATCTGCGCGATAATCCAGGCATGCTTGCTGGATCTGCTCAAGCATTGCCATGGGGAATTGCGCATATGGCGAGCCGCGGCATATGCACATTAAGAGAGGCCTGGGAGATGGCATCTCTGCGGCCTGCAGGCTTCATGAATTTGCAAGCAGCAGCTGGATTAACAGAAGGCGCTCCGGCCGATCTGGCCTTGTTTCGATGGGACGGAACTGAAATTACAATCTTACAGAGCTACAAGAACGGAAGGAAAATGCTCTAGAGGAGGATTTTATAATGAATATCGCATTAATCGGACTGGATACTTCACATGTTAAAGTTTTTTCGAGAATTCTGAACGATCCTTCGTTTGAGCATTTTATGCCTGGGATGGGTAGAGTGATCGCAGGATATCCAGGGGGGTCGCCTGACTTTCCGGCAAGCATCTCCCGTGTGGACGGGTATGTGCAGGAATTGGGTGGACAATATGGGGTAGAGATCGCAGATTCCCCGGAGCAAGCAGCAGAGAAGGCGGATATGGTATTCATAACCGCGGTCGACGGCAGAATTCATCCGGATCTGTTCAGTCGGGTTGCCCCGCTGGGCAAACCGGTGTTCATAGACAAGCCCTTTGCTGTCGATTCTCAGGGAGCTATGTACATAGCAGAACTAGCTGCCAAGCATAACATCCCTTACATGAGCTCCTCGGTTCGCCGATACTCCCCGAATCTGACAGTCGCCTTGGCAAGCTCAGACAAAGGAGCCATTCAGGGAGCGGAATGTTACGGGCCTATCGAATTCATTCCTTCACAGCCGGGCTGGTATTGGTATGGCATCCATACAGTAGAAGTGTTATATGCCATCATGGGCAAGGGCTGCGAATCGGTTAGCGCGATATCAAGAGGGACGCATGAGGTAATCATAGGTCATTGGCGCGACGGACGAATTGGGATTGCCAGAGGAAATCGGCAGCCCAATAATGGTCACGGTGCTATCATTCACCGGGAGAAGTGTACGGAGCATGTAGATACAGGTTCGGATGGTCTTAAGAAGTATGCCTGCCTGCTGAGCAGCGTGCTCGAAATGGGGGCAACAGGCAGACCGACCCTGGACCCGGAAGAGACGCTGGAGATTATTCGTTTCATAGAAGCAGCCAATGAAAGCCGCGTGACAGGTCAAATAGTGAGCTTATAGGGAATGGCGGAGGTGCTCGGATAATGGAAACCGTACATTACGTTCCAGCTGCAAAGGAAATGTTAATCGAGCTCTGCGCCTTATGGAACCGTTCAATCGGGAACGAATTTCCTATGCAGCCGGAGTTGCTGCTGAGAAACAGCTTCGGCGATTCCTTCCCAGTGTTTCCAAGCGCATCATGGATTGCTATAGGAGGCGGAGGCGCCATTGGAGCCGTATTATCCAAGTATAACGCAAATGGAACGGGCTCTATCAGCGTATTAATTGTCGATTCAGCCTATCGCGGTCTAGGTGTAGGGAGCGCCTTGCTAACCAAGGCTGAGCAAGCTCTTATAGCGGCAGGCGCACGTACCATTAAGACCGGACAAGAGCAGAATCATTACTTTCCAGGTGTTCCTGGTTCCTCAACAACAGGGGGCTGGCTGCAAAAAAGAGGGTACACCTATCGGCATACAGCCTACGACATGATCAGTGTTGGAGGCAGCCAATCAACAACTGAATCGGATACAGCAAGTGCGGTGTCATCGGTGAAACCTGCAGATCAATCCATAGGTTTGGAGCTCCGACAACTGCGCCCATGGAACAAAGACGATCGAAATGAATTGCTCCAGTTCATGAAAGACGAATTCCCAGGCAGATGGGAGGAGTCCGCTCAGAGCTATTTTGACAATCAAGGAACAGGCGCAGAATATGTAGCAGTATGGAATACTGGGGAGATCGTTGGCTTTTGCCGCATGACAGATGAGCTTTCGCCAATCATGGTTGCAAGCTTGAACTGGAGCGCTTTGTTCGATGAACAGTGCGGAGGTATCGGCCCGATTGGAGTTGCAGCTAGATGCCGTAGTCAAGGAATAGGTGGCGCCTTGCTCAAGACAGCTGTACGAATTCTTCGGGAAAGAGGATGCGGACCGATAATAATAGACTGGACACAGCATCTTGATTACTATAATCGATTCGGCTTCGTCCCTTGGAAAAGCTATGATGTGTATGAAAAGTTAATCCGAAATGAAAACGCTTAATTCCGTCATAAAAGCTCATATTTTTATAAATAAACCCATAGTCCCGCCTAAGAGATTCAAGTACAGTTAAAGCAAGCAAGGATGCAGGAATGCTAGGATCGCAGGTTAGTCTAAAAAATGAAAAAAAAAGGGGATATTCTAAATGCGAGTAAAGCTTAAGGTATTGGTACCAACAATGATCGTTGGGCTTGCAGCTCTATTGGCTGCATGCGGCAGCGACAGCACCAACCCGCCGGCGGCAACATCAGCTACAGGATCACCAGCTCCTACAGTCAACAAAGACCCTGCCAGCTTTCTGATTTTGAATAATGACGGCGGTGAGGCTTACGCCAAGCAAGCCAAGAAGGATGACATCTTTTACAAGGAAATGTCCAAGTTGTTCTCCGACTATATCGGTGCTCCGACGGAATTAGCCTACGAATTCATTCCGGCTGCAGACTTCTCACAACAGTTGACCGTACGTTTTGCATCCAGAGACTTTCCGCAAATTATTGCCACCTCTTCGATTACAGATAAAGGGCATCCGACAGCGGTAGAAAATGGAATTTTCCAAGATTTGACACCTTTGATAGAAAAGTACGGTCCGAACTTGAAAAAGAAAATTCCTAAGGAAATTTGGGATAATCCGCGTATAAGCAGGGATGGTAAAATCTATGCTATTCCAAAGCTGTTAACTCCGCTTAACCCAAGAGCGCTGTTGGTCCGTAAGGACTGGCTCGATAAACTAGGCATGAAGCAACCTGAAACGGTCGATGAATATCTTGCTTTCTTCGAGGCGGTTAAGACAAAGGATCCTAACGGCAACGGAAAGAATGATGAGTACGGATATGTCATGCGTGCAGATATGGGCTTCAGTAACGCCTTTTTCGCTGCATATGATGTTGAACTGACCGGGAACAACTCCGCTTGGCAATTCGAGAACAACCAATTCATCCCGGACATTATCAATCCGCGAATGAAAGAAGCCATTAAGTTATACAAGTTGATGTATGACAAGGGCTATATTAAAAAAGATTGGGTGACTTTGAAGGCAGCGGATTGGGTCAAAGACATCACCGACGATACGGTGGCAGTATGGAGTCACGATTTGCGCAATGTACCAGTCAGTTGGAGTCCGGATAAATTTGTGAGCAAGAAGGCAGTTGTTGACTTGCTGCCAGGTATTAAAAATCAAAAGGGCCAGCTTTCTCTCGGCTTCCGTAGTTTAAGCATTGCAAAGGTGCATGTCATCACTAAGGATACGAAAAATCCGGAGCGCTTCGTACAGTTCATGGATTGGACTTATTCCGATGATGCTAAGAAAACAAACTTCTTCACTTACGGCATCTCCGGCCGCAACTTCACAGAGACGGCAGGTAAGATTGACTGGAATGCAACAAGTGATTTCAACACAAAAGAAAAGGCTTTCTTCCAAACGATGATCAATCCGGCTGGCGACACAAGAACAGATCCTAAGATTATCGAGCGTATGGGTGGCTTCGATCCGAAAGTATTGGAGAAAGGTGTGAAATACTCGGAAACGAACTTGTTAACTAGCCCGTCCATTAACATGGAGTTACCTGATGTATTAAACACGAAGCCTGAGCTTGGAAGCGGCACAGGGACCTTGTTCCAGGATATGTTCGCCAAGGTAGTCACTGGCAAGGAAGAGGCAGATGCGGCGTTTGACAAATTTGTAGCGGATTGGAAAAAACGCGGCGGAGACGAAGCTATTAAACAAGCAACGGACTGGTACAACAAAAACATCAAGAAGTAAACCATCAAGAGAAAAGAGAGGCAGGGGAGCGTCTGCTCCCCTTCTGTCATCTCAGAAGCTAACAATTCAACGCATAGGTGGTTAATTATGCTAATCAAAAAAATGATCTCTAACCCTCGAACCGCTCTTTTTCTAATTGCGTTGCCCGGTATTTTACATTTTCTCATTTTCAAGTACTTTCCGTTATTAGGGAATGTTATTGTTTTCCAGAATTATGACATGTTCAAAGGAATTTGGAACAGCAAATGGGTCGGTTTCGACCATTTTGTGACGATGTTTTCCTATTACGATTTTTTAACCATATTAAAGAACACGCTGATTCTTAGTTTTTATCGAATAATATTCGGGTTCCCGGCGCCTATTATTTTAGCGCTGTTTCTAAATGAGATTCGCAGTTATTTTTTCAAACGGACGATCCAAACGGTATTATATTTCCCGCACTTTTTGTCTTGGGTAATCGTGGGAGGGATCTTTCTCAACCTTCTCGCAACCGACGGAGTTATTAATGAAATTCTTGGTTTGTTCGGAGTCCAACCGATTAAATTTTTGCAAACCTCAGCCTATTTCCGAAGCATTATCGTATGGGCCGCAATATGGAAAGAGGTCGGGTGGGGCACGATTATTTATTTGGCTGCCATTGCCGGCATTAATCCGAATTTATATGAAGCGGCTGTGGTTGACGGGGCATCTCGTTGGAAACAGATGTGGTATATTACGCTTCCGTCTATGCTTCCGGCCATTATTGTCCTGTTCCTGCTGCGTATAAGCGATATTTTGGAATCGGGTGTAGAGGAAGTCCTGATGTTTATGAATCCTTTGGTTCGGGATGTGGCGGAAGTAATTGATACTTATGTGTATCGGGTTGGTTTGTTGGAAGCGCAGTTCAGCTATACGACCGCTATTGGTATTTTCAAATCGATCGTCGGCTTGATACTTGTTGTTGGACTTAACGCTGTGTTTAAGCGCAAAACGGGCGAAAGCATATACTAAGGGGGGACACGTCATGCCAATTTACGGATCAGAACGAACGTATCATATAATAAGCACAATCGGCTTCCTGATAATAGGGGCTTTGATGTTAGCCCCGATGGTTCACGTTCTTGCCCTGTCGCTTAGCAGTTCCGAATACGTTGACGCAGGGAAAGTGTATTTGTGGCCAAAAGGGTGGAACATCCAGGTTTACGAGCAAATTTTTCAGCAAAAATCATTGTGGAAAGCGCTTGGAGTTAGTGTAACTATTGCAGTAGTGGGTACGGCGATTCATTTATTTTTTACTTCTACGATGGCATTTGCCTTATCCAGGCCCTATATGCCAGCACGTAAGCTGATTCTTAAAGGGATTGTGGTTACCTTCATTTTTGGCGCACCGTTAATTCCCTATTTTTTAGTTATTGATTTCCTGGGGTTGACCAATACACTTTGGGCGCTAATGATTCCAGGTGCAATCGGGGCATTCGGCGTTATTATTATGAAAACGTTTTTCCAAGGCATTTCATCGGAAATCTTCGATGCGGGTAACATTGACGGCTGCAGCGAATTCGGCATTTATGCAAGATTATGTGTGCCTTTATCATTGCCGGTGTTTGCAACAATCGGCTTGTTTCATGCGGTGGGCTCTTGGAATTCTTATTTCAATGCATTAATTTTCATTCGCGATAGGGATCTCTATCCAATTCAAATTGTACTTAGAGGACTGATTGTTCGGGAGGATTCCCCAGAATTTTCGGCCATGAACCAGCTGCATATTACACCAGAAACGATGAAAGCAGGCATTATTATTTTCGCAACGATCCCGATCATTCTTGTGTACCCGTTCCTGCAAAAGTATTTTGTCAAAGGTGCTCATCTAGGATCCTTGAAGGAGTAGGCTGCTGGTGAAGAAACTTCCATTGGGAGGGTAAAAAAGCGATGAAGACCGTTCAAGACAGTAGGAAGAGAGAACACTTATATCCCATTTATTTGGTACATGAGAAAGAAATCGGGAAGGAAGCGGAGGAATCCGCTCCTTTTCTTATTGCAGACGTTCAATTTCGCGGGAAAAAGACAAGGCTTCAGCCGACTGCTCACCAAATGCGGTTTAACGCTTATACGGAAATGGACGAGTTGGTCGTGCGTGTGGAATATGAGCATGTCGAAAGCCGAGGCGGCGACCATGGCGACGTTCTGCTCTTCTTCGATCGCGGGAGTACGCGGCGCAAACGCCATAATATGTTTACTCTCCGGATTAGGAACGGCAGTCGGGTCGTATATGAGGAACATAATTATGAGTTGGAGACTATGGAGCTACCTCCTTCTATCCGATATCAGCTTGGGACATCGGGAGGGATAGACTGGGCTGAATTTCGTATCATGCTGTCGTATTTGCGTATAAATTCTGCGGAGGATCGAGTGGTAGGGTTCAATGCTGCCCGTATCCTGCAGGATCCTGCGGATAACAACAACTTGAGCGGTGACTTCATCTCTTGGTCCGGCATTCCTGGAGATCGGCCCTCAGGCGGTGTTGGCAACGGAGATTTGTTGTTGACCCGCGGGCTTGGCGAAGGTGAAATTACGGAGTGGGCCGAGAAGGTGCAAACCTATGGCAGCACTCACTTCTTGCAGTGGGAGAGAAGGTTCATCCCTGAGGAGATCCATGGGCTTATGGCGGAGAAGTCCAGAGGCTATACAGGGCGGCTGAATGCTTCTGATGTGAAGCGGGCGAGACACAGCGCGGAGTCGACGGAATGGGGACGCCTCATGAAGCGGGACATCCTTGATGTGGCTAATTACTGGGCGGCCAAGAGCGACGAAGAGCTGTTCGAGTTCGTGCCGGTGGGCAACCCGCGTGCCTTGTCAGTGGGACAGTTTTTCGGCAACCCGCTTTATGGCGGGAAGCGAACGGCTTTTGAGGTGTGTCTCGAAAGGCCTTATGAATATTACAGTATACATACGAAGACCTGGTGGCATGTTGGCATGACCTTGGAGCATCCGGAGACTGGGGAAGAAATTGTGCTGGAGGATGATGGCGGGGGATTCGTCGCACCCGAGGGGTTTCCGGTGCCTGGAGCTAGATATATGTTCACGGCGGCCTATCGCTTGTTCCTCATCTCGATGCTGCTTGGAAGGCCTTACTGTACCGTGATGGAGGATAAGAGTGCCTGTCCCGAAACTAGTGGAGAGCGTTATGCTTCCGCTATTCCGAATCTTGCCTTCGCCTATCAGCTGACGCAGGACAAGAAATATGCGTACAAAGCTTTGCTGCTCGCAGGTCGGCTGGCGGAGCTAATCCCTTATATGAACGGAAATTACGGATCAGGCTATTACGACACGGTGCAGATTGCAGAACCGACGACGACCGAATGCCACTGGTTATCCGCTTATTTCGATGCATTGGACCTGCTGTTCGACGTAATCGGTGAGGTTGAAGGTGATTTGAAGGCCTTTTTCGCTGACAAACCGGATGCTGAAGGCCGCTCACGGCAGCGTCCTTTTTGCGTGAAGACGGCTGTGAACGACATGATTCCATTCGTCTTGTACAGCTGCGAGATCGAGCGCACACGCAATACGGATTGGTCGCTGCGCTACATTTATCTGGAGCTGCTCATCGCAAGCTACATGGGCAGCGGCAAGCTGATGCATCGAGTGCTGAATGAAGGGCCGCATTGTCTGAAAGGGAAGGTGCGCAACAACTTTTTCCGCGACGGCCGGTATATTTATGACTCTCTCGGTTATTTAGTGCAAATATGCGATCAAGTAACGATGATGGCGAACAACAATTATGGGTTCCGGGATGAGGAGTATTTTCCGGACGGAATAGACATGTTCGAGCAGCAGGAGTATGGAATCAGCCAAGTGATCCGTTATTATTCACGCCTATATTGCGGCGGCTTGACGCCGATGTTCGGGGATACAAATGCGGACAACCGGGAGCCTGTATCGGAAGAGCGGCGCAAAGGAAAATTCAAGTATAGCCCGGCGTTCGAGATCAGCTACGCTCGTATGAAGTCTTTGCGCGGCGTACTGGGACCGATCCTGGCGCAATATGATTCAGCCGAACTCCAATCATACAGGCTGCAGAGCAATAATAATACGAATGTGAAACATTCGATGCTGTTGCTGGCCTTATCGGCGGACTGGGAGGAATACCAGACGTATAAGCAGAATGGGGCCGCAATTCAGCCTTCATTCTTGGTTGAGGATTCCGAGACGAGCGTGCTGCGTGCAGGGACCGATGCGCATAACTGCAAGCATCTGGTGTTGTACGGACAGCCTTCTGCAGGGCATAAGCACGGAGACAAGCTTGGCTTGTGGATTGGTGCATACGGTTATCACCTGATGGCCGGAGTCGGGGGGTACCCGTTTACTTGGCTCAGCCCGAAATTCGACCAATGGGAAATTCACTCCGCAGCGTGTACAGTGACACTGGTGGACGGGAAACACCAAGCGCCCTCCTATTCCGAGCAGCGCTGCCATTACGAAGGGGAACTGCTTCAGGTAACAGGAATGGTGAATACGACTGCATATCCCGGAACTACGTATGAGCGGTGGTGCTGGCTAGTTCAAGCGCCTGATCGGAAAAACGCTTATGTAGTAGACTTGAGCTATTTGTCGGGGGGCGGCACATTCGATTACAACACGATGGGCTTGGATGCTTCTCCCGAGCAGATCGAGTTCCAAGGAGTGAGCGAAGAAGACTGGCTGCCGTTGCGGGGGACGCTTGCGGGAGAAGATGTGGAGCTGTACAGCCAATCGGGTTATGGCTGGATGAAAGCGCAGCGATACGTGCGTACGGAAAGCCCGATCTCGTGGACTTACCGCTATGCGGGTGCCGGAATGAAGGTGCATACATTGCCCGATCCGGAGTCTGCACGCGAGGTAATATGCAGCTTGGGCGAGCGAGGCGGCGAGGAAATGGGCAAGTCCCGCTGGGAGCCATTCGTGCTGTGGCGGGATAAGGTAGCTGATCCTGCTGCAGCAACCGGTCACAAGGCTGTATTCGCAACCGTGCTGGAGCCATTCGAGCGGGAGAGTGAGGAGGATCGGCGGTACATTGCGTCGGTCCGGCCGATGGTATGTAAGACGCTCGATGCAGCCACAGGGGGACAAGATCATACAGCTGCCGAGGTGCAGCGTCCAGTGGGAATCGAGTTAAGGTATGAGGACGGAGTTCATAAGGATATTCTCATAGCTGTTCATGAAGGATGCGGCGCAGCTGTATTTGTCGATTCAGACGGAGTTGAATATTGTTCAGATGCCAAATCGCTGTTGCTTCGCTACCGGGATGGCTTATTAGTGGACATGGAAGCAGTAGGCTTCACTACTATTTCGGACAATGTTCATACCAGGAACAGAAAGGCAGTGGCTTGTATAGGGCATATAACTTCGGTTAACGTCGAGGATCGCGAGGTACAAGTGGAGTTGACCGAGGGCGCACATAATTGGTCCGCTGAAGCGCTTAAGGGGCAGGTTGCCCTTATTGATTCGCCGGAATATGGCAAGCCGTCACCCTATTATTTGCATGATGCTCGACTTGATGGCGCTAAGCTTACATTCCGCTCTGATATGTCGCTTATTAAGCTGGATGCCGATTGGAAGTCGCCGCAGAAGCGATTAGGCATGGGCGCGAAGCAAGCCGTGCTGCACGAGGGGAAGCAGGTGCTTGTTGATATTAAGCCTGGGGACTCCTTCCACCTGTGGAATGCCGTTCGAGAGACTTTCTCACATTAAGAAGGATCAAGTTGAACTTGGAGGCGGTCGATATGAAAATTTCTTGTCATTTGATTACATGGAACGAGGAATATGAGAAGGGGCTCAAGGAAGCTGCCGAGTTAGGCTACAAAGCCTGTGAGACCTTTACTCGTATTGCCCTGCAATTCGAAGATCGGATGGAGACATTCAACGAACTGCTTGCCTCGAACGGTTTCGTGTTGTCCGCTCTATATGGCGGAGGCAAGTTCGGAGATCGGGCTAACCGCGATGAGCTCATTACGTACAACACACGGGTGGCCAAAATGCTGGCTGCGTGCGGCAGTGATCGGATTGTATTCGGTCCGCGCGGACCGAGGAATCCGAACGGCACACCGCTCGAGGAGCTGAAGGTAGCGGCCGAGACGATGAATGAGGCAGCCAAGCGATGCAGCGATCTGGGCATCACCGCCTGCGTACACCCGCATCTGAACACGGAGATCCAGGATGAACGGGAGATCGACGCCATCATGGAATTGACGGATCCGCGCTATGTATCGCTCTGTCCGGATACGGCGCATCTGTATCGGGCAGGGATGGATCCGGCTGTTATCATTTCGCGCTATCGGGATCGCGTGAAGTATCTCCATCTGAAGGATGTCACACCTGAGCCGACTGAGCTCGCACAGATTGCGATAACCTCGGGTACCGAGGCGATGCCGATCTTCTGCGAACTGGGTCTCGGACCGGTCAATTTTCCGCAAATTATTAACCTGCTTAAGGAGATCCAATACGACGGTTGGCTTACAGTTGAGATTGACAGCTCCCGCACGACGCCTAAGCAAAGCCTTACGGTATGCAGAGATTACATCGAACAAACACTTGGCCTAAGCGTAGGGAACTAACCGATTCCTGTTCAGCAGCTCTTCTGGCGTGCAATGTGATGAGATGGAAACCGATGGATCTGCGAGTTATAATAGAAGGAGTGTTCAATTATAAGGAGCGGGTACATAGTGGAAGTGTCAGCACAAGAGGTTGCCGAATGGATGGTTAATGAAATTAAGTTTAAAGGAATTCTCCATCAGGAGGAGGCCGTAGCTTATGTCCGAGCTCACTTTGGCGAGGAACATGTTTTTCAGAATGAGAAAGGGAACCATTCTCTCTCCAAGGATGTGAAGAAAGCATTCCGTAAGCTCCATAACGGGAAAGTAGCATGGGAGCGGGACGGTTTTTTCTGGGCTTGGACTTAAAGCAGTAGTCACAGGAGCTGGACTGTGGCTGCTGCTTTTCTTGATGCGGCATTGGAACCTGGTAGTTAAGGTGGTAAACTTATAACATACTTACTTTATTAGGGAGGGACAAGATGGATTTTCTACAACCAAATCCGCAATTGTATAATGTACCTTTTCGAGTAACGGATGGGTTTAATGGGATGCCTTACCGGGCGTTAGGGTCTTCTGGATTACGGGTGTCAAATGTTGGGCTTGGAACTTGGAAGATGGGGTATCCGGATACCGGAGACGGCTCTCGGATCGATCAGAACCAGGCTTGGGATATTTTTGATCGCGCAGTTGAGTTAGGGGTGACGTTCTGGGATACTGCGAACCGGTACAACAATGCTTCAGGCAACTCGGAACGCATAATCGGCACGTGGATGAAGCGCAATCCGGAGCAACGGCGTAACGTCATTATAGCTACTAAGCTGTGTGGCGGGATGGATGGAATAACCCCCAATCATAGCGGGTTGTCTCGAAGTAATATACTCGATTCTGTATATGCAAGTTTACAGAGGATGCAGCTGGATTATATCGATGTGTTATATTTCCATCAGTTCGATGCGCTTACTCCGATCGAAGAGAGTTTGGCTGCGATTGAGGATTTGGTCCGACAGCAAGCGATTCGTTATTTTGCCGTATCGAACTTTAATCAGGAACAGCTTGAAAGCTATAGGAAGGTTACGGAAGGCAGCTTTCCTCGTACGCGAATCACAGCGGTTCAGAATAATTTTGACCTGTTGAATGGGGAAACGGCGAATCAAACGGGTGTATTGTCTTATTCAGCCGAGCACGGAATTTCCTATGTAGCGTGGAGTCCGCTTGCTAGAGGGCTGCTCTCTGATCGTTACATCAATCCGGAGAGAGTAGGACCCGGGAACAGGCTTTATGATGAAGGTGATTTGGACAAGGCCTTGGAGCCTGTTATTGCACAGAAGCTGCAGAAGCTCGCTGTGTTATCCCAGGCATGGGGGATGGAGCTGAATCAGTTGGCGCTAGCCTACATGCTTACATTGCCGGGAATGGGGCCCGTCATTCCGTCGTCTAGTAATGTTAAACAGCTTGAGGCTAATGCCGCAGCAGGCAGGATCGTGCTGACGAATGAGCAGCAGGCTAAGGTGCGTGAGGCTTTGCAAATGGAGTGATTGCTAGGCTTCACACATAATAAAAAGAGTAGGCGCATGCACAAGCATGCGCCTACTCTTTTTATTTGTGAGGGTCACATTGGTTTTCATCTTATCCTGCGCTTCGCTAATGATTACAACAAACTCGCTGAAGATTATCGGGCTGTAATCCCCTATTATTACTCGGTAATGATTGTAGACGGTTATCAGCGGCTCCGATACATTCGAAGTAAGCCACCCGCTTAGAGAGGAACGAAGAAGAGATACGTTTGCAACTTACATCTTATATCGAAAACTGGAACTATCTCGTGCTGAACATGATTGCTTGGCTTGAGGGGCGGCCGACAGAAAGGAATTTTAGGAAAGGGGGCAGAACAACTTGTCCGTCAAAAGCAATGCAAGCCTGGAGATCGCAGGCATCGGGCGTAAGACAGCCCCAACCGGAAGACCGCCATGGAGAAGGGTTATTCGCGACCGATGGCTTTATTTGATGCTGCTGCCCGGCATCGTCTATTTTCTCTTGTTTAAATATTTGCCCATGTGGGGCGTGCTGATCGCGTTCCAAAATTACCAGCCATTTCTCGGCTTTTGGGACAGTGATTGGGTCGGCTTCAAACATTTCGCACGGTTTTTCGGGGAGCCGACGTTCTGGATGCTATTCCGCAATACGGTGATACTGGCTGTCTATAATCTCGTCTTCTTTTTTCCGCTGCCGATTGTCGTGGCGTTGATGCTGAACGAGGTGCGCAAGGAATATTTAAAACGGTTCGTGCAGACGATGGTATATATTCCCCATTTTTTCTCATGGGTCGTCGTCGTCGGTATTTTCTACATGCTGTTTACGGTCGAAGGTGGTCTGGTCAACGAGCTGATCGTGAGAGCGGGCGGGGAACGAATCAACTTCCTGATTAGCGGGGATTGGTTCCGTACACTGATCATGGCCGAGGTGATCTGGAAGGAAACCGGCTGGGGCACGATCATCTTCCTGGCGGCGCTTGCTGGAGTCGACCCGCAGCTGTACGAAGCAGCCAAGATCGACGGAGCGAGCCGGTGGAGGCAGCTGTGGCATATTACGCTTCCGGCCATCCGCAGCACGATCGTGATCCTGCTGATCCTGCGACTTGGCCATTTCCTGGACACGGGCTTCGAGCAGATCATCCTAATGCTGAACGCATTGAACCGTGACGTCGGGGAAGTGTTCGACACTTACGTTTACTCGGTCGGGATCAATCAGTCCCAATTTAGCTACAGCACGGCGGTGGGGCTGTTCAAATCGCTGGTCGGCTTGCTGCTGGTGCTAGTGACGAATGCTCTTGCCAAAAAGGCCGGAGAGGAAGGCATTTATTAATGAAAGGAGGCGATCCAGCTGAAGAATCGATCGTTTGGAGGACTGTTTGATACGGTCAATATCATCCTTCTGCTACTATTCGCTGCTTTGACGGTACTGCCGTTTCTGTATATGGTTCTGGGTTCCTTCGCTTCCCCGGAGGAGTTCGCCAAGCGGGGCATGATGATCATCCCGACAAAGTTTTCCCTTGAAGCCTATATCTATATTTTTTCGACCAATACGATTGTACGCAGTCTGTTGAATACGGTCATAATCACGCTTGCAGGGACGTTCATCAATTTGCTGTTCACGGCACTGATGGCGTATCCGCTTGCACGCAGGGAGTTGCTCGGACGCAAGCCGATTATGCTTATGATCATTTTCTCGATGCTGTTCAGCGGAGGGATGATTCCGACTTTCCTGGTCGTCAAGGCGCTTGGGCTGATGAACTCGCTCTGGTCCCTGCTTCTGCCAGGAGCGATTAGCGCCTTCAACCTGATTATTCTCAAAAATTTTTTCCAGCAGATGCCCGAGGGCATTGAGGAATCGGCGAAAATCGACGGCTGCAACGATCTTGGCATTTTGTTCCGGATCGTGCTGCCCTTGTCACTTCCGGCTATTGCCACGTTTTCGCTTTTTTATGCAGTGGGACACTGGAACTCCTTCTTCTCGGCCATTCTGTACATCAACGATACGACCAAATGGCCCATTCAAGTTATATTGCGGCAGGTGGTTATTATGGCGGAAGGGGGCATCGGCGATTCCAGTCAGGTGAACGATTCGTTCACGATTCCTCCGCAGTCTATCAAAATGGCGGTCATTACCGTATCAACGCTTCCAATTCTGCTGGTATATCCGTTTTTGCAAAAGCATTTCGCCAAAGGGGTTTTATTGGGTTCGGTTAAAGGATGACGCCAGGACGGGTTATCTCTTAATATAAAAACTAGAGGAACAAAGGGAGGATCACATCAATGACAGAATGGAACATACTAAGGAGCCGAAGTGTACGGATGATGGGGGCCATGCTTCTTTCGGCAGGATTGATCGCCGGGTGCAGTCAGGGCACGGAGAAGCCTGCAGAAACCCAAGGGACGGTGCAGCCATCGGTGAAGCCGAAGGAGCCGCTCAAGCTCTCCATGATGAACATGTACTACTCTGCAGAGCCGCCAAAAGCGGACAATGAAGCCGTAAAACGGATTGAGGAGTACACAGGAACGAAGCTGGATATTACGTGGGTGCCGAATTCAGCGTACAACGACAAAATCAATGCGACGATTGCGGCTGGCGAACTGCCCCAAATCATGATGGTCGCAAGCAACAAAAGCCCGGGCATCGTCAACGCGGTCAAGTCAGGTATGTTCTGGGAGATCGGTCCTTATCTGAAAGATTATCCGAACCTTAGCAAGCTGAATTCGCTCGTCCTGAACAATATTGCGGTTGGCGGCAAAGTGTACGGGATATTCCGAAGCCGTCCGGTAGCGCGCGAAGGGGTCATTCTGCGAAAGGATTGGCTTAATACGGTAGGGCTGACGGAGCCGAAGACGATCGACGATTTCTACAAAGTGATTCAAGCGTTCGCCACCAAGGACCCGGATAAGAACGGCAAGAACGACACCTTCGGCATGTACGAAGGAAGAGGGATGAACGGGTTTCAGACGATTCTGGCCTGGCACGGCGGTCCGAATTTGTACGGGATTCAGGACGATAAGGTCGTGCCAGACTTTATGGCGAAGGAATACCTAGAAGCGATGAAGTTTTACAAGCGCTTGTACGACGAAAAGCTGATCAACCAGGACTTCGCCGTCGTGCCTGGCACGAAGCGCCAGGAGGCGATCAACCAAGGGAACGCAGGTCTCATTATCAGCACACTGGATGATGTGAACGCCGGCTTCAATGATCTGGTCAAGGTCAATCCGAACGCCGTCCTCGATGTCGTCAGCCGCATTAACGGACCGAAGGGCGATAGGCTGATGCTGTTTAACGGCGGTTATGTGGGTGTCTATATGTTCCCTAAGACAAGCGTGAAGAGCGAGCAGGATCTGAAAAATATTCTTGGCTTCATGGATAAGCTGGCAGATGCGAAGATGCAGAATTTGTTCGAGTGGGGCATCGAAGGCAAGCATTACAAGGTTGAGAATAGCAAGCCGACGCGCACGGACGGCAAGGCGTACGAAACAGACATCAACTCGATCTATCAGCTTCGCTTTGACAACGGCGATTTGGCTTCAGAGGGCGAGGATGCTCCTATCGTGAAGAAGTATAAACAGATGTTCAAGAATAACGCAGCCATAGCGGTAGCGAATCCGGCGGAATCGTTCGAATCCGCGACGCTTGCGGAGAAGGGCTCCGAAATCACCAAAATCATTCAGGACGCGAGAGTCAAGTTCATCATGGGCAATATCGACGAAGCAGGTTGGAATCAGGCGCTGGAGCAATGGCGTAAGAGTGGTGGAGATAAAGTCATCGAAGAATACACCGCGCAGTACAAGGCTCTGAAAAAATAAAGTGCGCTAGACCGGAGGAGGCTGACTGACTTACAATAGGCAGGAGGAATTCACTGCTGCTTGCAGCATGAATTCCTCCTTTATGCACATACAATGGGGGTTTGTCCGAGCATGAGAATTCGTCCGCCTAAATATTTGTTGCGTTTATTCCTGTTCAGTCTGGTGCTGGGCACCTTGCCGGTGCTCGTATTAGGGGTCCTGTCTTATCAGAAGTCATCGGAGATAATCCAGGATAAAGTGGCCAAGGGTAACATGCTGAATCTGGAGCAAACGCAGCAAAGGGTGGAGCAGGTTCTGAAGACGGCGGACAAATCTGCGGTTCAATTCATCAGCTCATCTCTTGTAAGCTCCTCAATGAACATGCCGTTAACCCCTGGGCAGTTCGAAACAGTTAACGGCCTGCTTCAGGGCTTGCAACAATTGCAAAGCTATGAGCTCGGTATATATGATGTGCTATTGACCAGCCTGAACCAGGGCTGGGCGATTGATAACAGCACAGAGGTGCTGCGAATCGAAAGTTTCAAGCAAGCCGATATGGTGAGGAACTACGCAAGCTATGGCAAAACAAGCTTCTGGACGATCGCTGAGTCGGGTAATGAGGTGCATCTGGTTAAGAAACTTCCCGTGCATTCACTTGCGCCTTCCGGTCTCATAGTGATCAAATTCGATAGCAAGAAGCTTAACAAGCTGCTAACGATCAATCGCGATCTTGGCGAAGTGATGATTCTTGACGAGGCTGGGATGGTGCTTGCCCATAGCGATCCGGATCAGATCGGCAACAATTTCAGCAACGTCCCGGAGCTTCAGCGGCTTCGTAATGGGCAGGAAGCGATAGGAGAGTATCATGACAACGCGGGCGGGGGCGTGGGAGTGATCTTCCGCAAATCGTCTTATAACGGATGGACCTATGTATCCATCTCCGCCGTTGATTTGATTACGAAGGATTCCAAGGTGATCAAATGGTACACGTATACGACTTGCCTGCTCATCCTGGCGTTCACGATACTGTTGTCCTGGCTGGGCTCCCGAAGGATGTACAGTCCGATCTACCGACTGTACCGTTCGCTCCAAGCAGAGCCTGGGTTGGTTCAATCCGGGAGTGGGGAGCGCGATCGGGATGAGCTTGGCTATATCGGTAATCAAGTGCACGAGATGCTGCACACGAAGCATAGGCTCACCGGTATTATCGAAGATCAACGTCGTCAGGTGGAAGAGCTTTTCATGATTAAGCTATTCCAGGGGGAGGTAAGGGCCCGAGATATTCATGAACGGCTAGAGGCAGCTGGAGAGAGGCAGGCTTGGAACGACATATGCGTATTGGCGGTTCAAATCGATACCTTCGAGGGGACCCGTTATGAGGAGAGGGATGAAGATCTTCTGCTGTTTGCCATCAACAACATTGTGGAGGAAATTATCCCCGCCTCAGAGCGCTTGAAGCCAGCCGTAATTCGTCGGACCCAGGTTGCGCTGCTTGGCAGCGGAGGAGTAAGCCAGGAGTTGTTCAAGAAAAGAATCAATGAGTTAGCGGCCGAGATCCGGTATAAGGTGGAGCAATTCCTCGAGCTGGAAATCAGTATAGGGATCAGCCGCTTCTACCCTACCGTAGAGGCTGCGCAAAGAGCTTATCAGGATGCAACGGAAGCCTTGAAATACACGATTCGAACGGGGCCGAGCTCGGTCATTTATATCGAAGACGTGGAACCGGAAGGAACGATATTATCGAGACTCCCCGACCGGTTGGAGCAGGAGTTGCTGGATGCGGTGAAGTTGGCCGATTTTGACCAAGCGAACCATCTGCTGAGTGCGTACTTGACGGAAATTTTTCGGGAGAAAGTGGGGCACCGGGAATATTTCGTTCCATTAACGGCCTTCCTGCTTAATCTTGTGTTGATGGCGCAAAATTCAGGAGAACCGATTGAGTCGCTGTATGACGGGGAAAAGTCGCTGATTGACCAGCTCTATCGGTTAAAAACGATCAAGGAGATCGAGCAGTGGTTCAAGGATACGCTGATCATCCCGATGATGGAGCTGTTCGAGAAGAAACGAAAGCATCAATATGTGAAGATTTCCGACCAGATGCTGAACATGATTCGTGAGGAGGTGGAGACGGACCTGTCGCTGGATCTTTGCGCAACGCGGCTGGGCTATCACCCGGACTACATTAGGGGCGTGTTTCGCAAGGAGGTAGGCGTGAGCTTCAGCGAATGTTTGTCCAGCTTCCGACTGCAGAGGGCAAAGGAGCTGCTCGTCGAGACGGACCTGAAAATATCCGAGATCGCAGAACGGCTGCATTATAACAATTCGCAAAATTTTATTCGTTATTTTCGCAAGCAAGAGGGGATGACACCAGGACAATATCGGGAAAAATTTAACGAGGAGTGATAATAATTGAAAAAACAGATGGGGCTGATCCGAAAAGGGGTCAGCCCCATCTGTATATTGTCCAGTAGCGTCTCTGCGGGTAATCCAACTCGAAGTAACAACTAGCTCAGATGAAATATGACAACGATGTCAGGAAAATTATTATACTTTTCAATAAAAATATAATTCTGTTGACAGAACACAATACTGATCCTATAATTCCAATTATAAGAGTAAGACAACGTTGTCACAAATATTGCGAGGGATGTGAATGGGAAATCATCCCGTGAAACTATCTATTGATTGAAACCGCTACCATAACATATGGCATGCGATGGTTGAATTCGGAATGGCGGTGGGGTAAATGGGGAGGAATGAGAAAAGCATGAAGACAGACAACTTTGGTAAAAGATTGAAGAAGAATATCGTAAGGGAATATGATTTGTATCTCCTGATCTTGCCGGTATTTCTCTACTTTATCATTTTTGAGTATATTCCGATGGTCGGGGTGCAGCTTGCGTTCAAGGAATTTTCTCCGATTCACGGTATTTTCGGAGATGAGTGGGTTGGATTGAAGTATTTCGAACGATTCATCAACTCGTATGACTTCTTACGGATTGTTACCAATACGTTGTTGATCAGCTTGCTTTCCTTGGCGATTGGGTTTCCGGCTCCAATTATACTGGCGTTGATGCTCAATGAGGTGACTTCCAAAAAATTCAAAAAGCTGGTGCAGACGGTTACTTATGCACCGCATTTTATCTCCACAGTCGTTTTCGTGGGAATGCTGATCGCGTTTCTCTCCCCATCCTCGGGAATGATTAATCTGCTACTGCAGAAGATGGGATTCGAGCCGATTCATTTTATGCAGAATCCCGATTACTTCAAGAGCATTTTCGTTATCTCAGGCGTATGGCAAGGGGTTGGCTGGGGTGCCATCATCTATATTGCCGCTCTCACCTCTGTAGATGTCAGCCTGCATGAGGCCGCAAAGGTGGATGGAATCACCAAACTGAAGAAGATATGGCATATTGATCTGCCGGCTATAATGCCCATTATCACAATCATGCTTGTGCTGCAGATAGGAAGCTTAATGAACGTGGGCTTTGAGAAAGTGTTCCTGATGCAGAACTCGATGAATGTCTCGAGCTCTCAGGTCATCTCGACGTATGTGTACAATGTCGGGTTGGTCGGCGTGCAGTACAGCTATGCAACGGCAATCGGGTTGTTCAATGCCGCTATTAATTTCATTCTGCTGATAACAGCCAATATTGTTGTGAAGAAGATGGGGAGGACGGGTTTATGGTAAACCAAAGCATCAAGGGACCTAGGGCTGACCGAATTTTTGACATCGTGAATTTGACGCTTGTCACGCTGGTCTTTATCGCGGTGCTATATCCGCTCCTTTATATATTAAGTGCTTCTGTCAGTGATCCTTATGCTGTGTCCAACGGTGAGATGTGGCTCTTGCCAGTGGATTTCACGTGGGAGGGATACTCCAAAATATTTGCCAGCAAGGAAATTTGGAACGGCTACAAAAATGCCATCGTCTACACAATAGTCGGTACGATTGTGAATGTTGTGATGACGGTCCTGGCGGCTTATCCTCTGTCTAGAAGCAACTTTATGGCACGGAATTTCTTCACTTTCATATTTGCATTCACGATGTTCTTCAGCGGCGGATTGATTCCCACTTACATGGTCGTTAAATCACTGGGGCTGCTTAATACGATGTGGGCCTTGATCTTGCCTAGCGCTGTGTCTATGTGGAACGTCATTGTGGCACGTACTTATTTTCAAATTTCGATTCCGGATGAGTTATACGAGGCAGCGCAAATCGATGGCAGCAAAAACTTCGGCTATTTACTAAGGATCGTACTGCCCCTGTCTAAACCGATATTGGCTGTGCTGACTCTTTTTTATGGGGTAGGGCATTGGAATAAGTTTTTCGAAGCACTGATTTATCTAAACGATACAAGCAAGTATCCTCTGCAGCTGATCCTACGGAATATTCTTATCAAAAATATGCTGTCGCAAGAGATGGTGGATCAGTTTACAGATTTCTCGGAGCAGGATCGGATTGCTGATGTAATCAAGTACGGGTTGATCGTCGTATCCTCGATTCCAATGCTGATTATGTATCCGTTTGTTCAAAAATATTTCGTTAAAGGGGTGATGATAGGATCCATTAAAGGGTAAGGCAAGTTATGAGAGTAGATCATGGTACGAAGACGATTATATTTTTTTCATCATAGGAGGACAGGAAATGGCAATACGCTTTCATTCCGACAAGAATCGGATAGTAGCGGATATAATACCTTTTTACGATAATGGTTATTATCATGTATACTATTTAAAAGGATTTACTGATGGAGCAGGCTGGAGCAGACATCAAACCCCTTGGGCTCATATTCGCAGCAGAGATCTGGTGGATTGGGAAGTAATGCCGGACGCGCTTGAGACAGGGCTTCAGAATGAACAAGACGGTGGGGCGTGTTTTACGGGCTCAGTCATCCGATGTGGGGAACAAATTCATATCTTTTATACAGGTTTTAGTCCGGGAAGTGCCTCAGGCAGGGAGCAGATCATGCAAGCCGTGTCCGACGATGGCATTCATTTCACGAAGAACGAACTTAACCCAATACTTAAGTTAGATTCGACCTATTACGGTGCAGGTGAGGATTTCAGGGATCCTTATGTTTTCTGGAATGAAGAGGAGCAGTGTTACTGGATGCTCTTTACGGCTGGAGCGCAGAAGCCTTTGAATGGGGTAAGAAGAGGAGTCATTGGATTAGCGGTTTCCCAGGATATGCAGCAATGGGAGTTTAGACCCCCGCTGTATGCTCCTAATAAATATCCGTCACTTGAATGTCCCGACCTGTTCCGCGTAGGGGATTGGTGGTATCTCGTCTTTTCTCAATTCGGTAGAACGGAATACCGGATGTCCAACTCTCCTAACGGACCATGGGAGCTTCCGGAATACCCGCATTTTGACGCTGGAGATTATTTCTTCTATGCAGCCAAAACCGTTAGCGATGGAACGAGACGTTATCTGTTGGGATGGTGCGGGGAGTTAGCGGGAGGAAAAGATGCGAGCTCTGCACAGTGGGGAGGCTCATTTGTTACCCCCAGAGAAATTGTGCAGAAGGCTAATGGAGAATTGGAGCTTGCCTGTCCGGAAGTATTCGAACGCTCACTTGTCGATTCGGGTAATAAGGGTCATCATAATTTCAGTCCAATTTCTGGCGAATGGGTATTTTCGGAGGGGGGAGCGACCTCTCATACCGATATTGGATTCGCGTCTTGTCTCATGGAAGAACAATCGAAAGATATTGGCTTGAAATTAAAGGTTTCAGTTGCAAATCATCATGGCAGCCTGGGTGTTCTTGTTCGATCGTCAGACGATCATTCGCATTGTTATGCAGTCACAATCGATTTGGGAGCGAGAATGCTGTCATTGGAACGCACTTATACAATAGAAGCATTCCATGGACCGGCAATGAGAGGCCCAAGGATTATATGCTCAAGAGGCTTGCCTGCTGAGCTTAATGAATCTTTGCCAATCATCCTCTTTTTGAAGGACAATATTATTGAAGTGTTCGTAGCCGGTGTAACGCTTACCGCACCGTTGAAAGATATAAGCTCCGGTCGCTTAGGATTATTTACAAGTGATACGAAGGCTGTTTTTTCAGAAGTGATTGTAAGGTGAGAGAGGAGGAGGAGGTAACATGGCTAACAGTCGAGACGTTGCCAAATTGGCAGGAGTATCCATATCGAGTGTTTCCAGAGCTTTCAGGGAAGACACTTATATTAGCAAAAGTGTAAAGGAACGCATCTTGAACGCCGCAGATCAACTAGGCTACACACCTAATTTAATGGCTAGAAGCCTAAAAAACCAGAAAAGTCATGTTATCGGCCTCATTATATCCGATATCGACAATCCTTTTTACTCCATCATTACCCGTATAATCGAGGCTGAATTGAAGAGAATTGGCTATCGACTATTGCTCTCCTACAGCAATGAGAATGCCGAGCAAGAAGCGGAGGATTTGAGCTTGCTGTCCAGATCTCGTGTCGATGGCATTATCTTCACACCAACCTCAACCAAGAACCAGTCTATGGTTAATCAATTGAAGAAGCAAAATATCGCATTGGTCCAGATGTTCCGCCAAGGATTCTCCGAACTTGATTCTGTACTGGTTGACGACCGCCGAGGCGCTTATATTGCAACCAAACACCTGCTGCAAAACGGCCATAAGGATATTTTGCTGCTTAGCGTAGAAAGTCAAATATCACCGAATCGTGCAGAGGGTTACAGACAAGCGATGGAAGAACAGAACATCCCGGTTAAAGACCATATGATTATGCATCTTCCATTTCAGACAGATCTTCGAATGACCATCTATAATAAAATTATGGAGACGAAGCCTACTGCGCTAATTGCCGGGACGAACACGATTGGGATGGATTTCATCAAGGTTTGCAAAGAGAACAAAATCTCTATTCCGAATGATATCAGCCTTATCATGTTCGATGATGTTTCCTGGGCGGGATTGCTTGATATTACTACGATCTCACAGCCGATAGAATACCTGGGTCTTTCTGCCTGCAGAACTATCATTGATCGGATCGAGAAGGACAAAAAAGGGGGACCCATTATTTCCTTGTTGGAGCCTTTTCTAATCTCGCGAAATTCGGTTAAGAACATGTATTTACGTTGATAATCTATGAAAAATGCCTTTATGGAGTGAGCCCTTGAATAATGAAGGCTCCTTATAGCTTATTGTGACATCGTTGTCATACAGGGCAATCATTCAAACTGCAGAAGGGAGTTGGACAGGATTGGGTATGATGCGTATCAGCCTGACTCGTGATTTTCTTGAGAAATTCCCGGATCCTTGGAAGATGGGACTGTCATGGCTGCGTGAGAATAACGCAATAAATTGGGATTGGTTCGAACAGCATTACGAAGAAGTGCAACCTAGCCAAGTTAAGGATGCAGACGTGGTCATTTCTTTGACGCCCAAATGGACGAAGAAAAGCTTAACGGAAGCAGAGAATCTCCTTCTGATTGCCCGTTGGGGAGTCGGTTATGACAATGTGGATTTGGAAGCCTGCACGGAAGCAGGGGTAATGGTAACCATTACCCCTGAGGCGGTCAAACGTCCAGTGGCTACAGCCAATGCAGCTATGGTGCTCGCTCTTGCGACTTCCCTTTCCGATAAGGATCGCAGTGTAAGACAGGGGGATTGGAGGCGTGGTTATGGATTGGTCGGACCAGGGCTTAGGGGGAAGTGCCTGGGTTCAATAGGCTTTGGCAACATTGCCAAAGAAACCTTCCGCTTGATGAGTGGCTTTGATATGAACTACTTAACCTATTCACCTCGAGCAGATGCGGAGATAGCCAATGACTTCAGCACGCGTTTGACGGATCTCAACACATTGTTGCGGGAAAGCGACTATTTGCTTATTAATTGCCCTTTGCGATCCGACACCTATCATATGATCGGCGCCGCACAATTGGACTTAATGAAACGATCTGCATTTGTGATTAATCTTGCCAGAGGTGCGATAGTAGATGAGTCGGCATTGATTCAAGCCCTGCGTAATGGCGATATTGCCGGAGCTGCGCTGGATGTATATGAACAAGAGCCTTTGCCGAACAACCATCCATTCCTTAGCATGGATCAGGTTATTTTATCCCCTCATTCACTGGCTATTACGGAAGACTTGACCGCAGGAATGGCTGCTCAGCTTAACGGGATCATCCAGCAATTATTAGAAGGTAATATTCCTCCGCATGTTATTAATCGAGAAGTGCTGGGCAGTGTCAGGCTTCAAGAGAAGCTGGCCAGAATTACAGCAAGCAGGGTGAATTAAAGAAGGGGAGTCTTTGAAAGGGAGCTGATGAAGATCATGCAGGAGAACAAAAGGTTGTTACACTACATACATCCGGAACATGCGATTGGCGACGTACATCCATTTCTTCACGATGGAACCTTGTATTTATACTATTTGAAGCCAGGAGGCAAATACGAAGCAGCGCTGCTGCGATCGGACGACTTCCTGAATTGGGAAGAAACAGTCATTACGCATGATCCCGATACGTTATTTCCTCCATTGAAGCCTTATTTTGTGCTCGGCATGTTTCATGATTCCTTCCAACGATTATTCCGCAGCTACTTCGGCAGTGAGAACGTCATGAGAGGCTCGGTGAGCGAGGATTTGCTGACTTGGCGAGCGGCAGGGGAAGCTTATAACGTACCCCCACAGCCGGAATATACGATTCTAAGAGACCCCTTTCTCTTCTGGAATGATGAAGAGCAGCTGTATTGGATTATCATGACAAGTCGAAAAGGAGGAGACAACAATGGTCCCAATGGAGGCATTGCCTTTGCATCGTCCTCCGATCTGATGACCTGGGTACCTCGCGGCGATCTATACTTCCATGGCGACATGGGTGATCCGGAATGTCCCGAAATGTTCCGCATCAACGAGAAATGGTATTTGCTCTACAGCGCATATGACCATGCGGTCGGAAGACCTGATTATCTGGTGAGCGATCATTCCACTGGACCTTGGGTCGCCCAACATTGGGCTTGCCTGGACGGAAGCGATCTGGCTGCCGCCCAAACCATACCCTACGGGGACGGCAGACTGATGTTCGGCTGGATTCCCCTTCAGGATAAGGAAACATTAGGCCATCAGTATTGGGGAGGACATCTTGCTTTTCCCCGTGAGATCTATCAGGATCGCGATGGTTCGCTCGCTTCGAGATTGGAGGCATCGGTTGGGAAGAGCATTCGCGGTGAGCTTCTATTATCCATGGATCAGGCCGCAATGAATCCAACGGCGGCGGTTGAAGCTTTGCCCGGCAGCTACGAGCGTATCGACATGGATATAACCATTCAATGGGACACTGGCTGTGAACGGGTAATAATATCCCTTCGGGATGAAGAGTCCCCGTATCCGGTAGACATCCAATTGGATCGCAAAGAAGGTCGATTGATGATTGCCACGAATGACACGATCCACAGCGATAGACCCGTTCATTCGTTAGACTCCTGCTCCCAGGTTCGCATCATTGTCGAAGAAGATATTATCGAGCTGTTCGTGGACGATCGATATTCTCTGGCCGCCAGGATTTCCGTTAAGTTACGTCAATTCACCGTAGGTCCCTCCACTGAAGGCGGGGCTGCAGCCTTGGAACGGATTCATATTTATCGCCTGAAGGGAGGTTGAGTAAGATCAGCCGTACTTTTCGAATGGGTATGATTGGCTGTGGCGCAATCTCCCATCTTCATGCAGGCTCCATTGCTGATCTTGCAGAGGATTTGCGCTTCTCAAGCTGCTGCTCACGGAATGAACGCCGTGTGCAGCAGTGGGCGGAGCAATATCATTGTGACAGTTTTTATACGGATTATGAAGAAATGTGCAGCAAGGAAGAGCTTGACGGAGTATTGTTGGCTACATGGCCGACGCAGCACTACGATCAGATTAGGATGCTTATCGATGCAGGCGTGAAAAACATACTGTGTGAAAAAGCATTGACTTTAACAGGTGAAGATGCCAGGGCCTTATACAATTACGCAAGGAAACATGATGTGTTCCTGATGGAAGGCTTTATGTATCGACATAATCCGGCCATTCATAAAGTTGCTGAGTTAGTCAACAGCGGTCGTTTTGGAGCAGTGGATAGTGCTCGGGCTGTATTTCATTCCTATGACGATGAAGCTTCCTCTCCGGAAGATGGGGATCGGAACTGGAGGCAGCGTAAAGAATGCGGAGGGGGTGTCGTCTATGATCGCGTATGTTATTGTGTCAATGCTCTCAGTCACTTCATCGGTGGAAATCCTGTCAGGGTGTTTGGAAGCGGTACCATAAGCGCCAAGTATGAAGTGGAGAATCGTTTGTACGGATTAATTGAATACGATAATGGACGAATCGGTGTGATCGAGAGCAGCAAGCAAGCGCATCAAAGCCAGGAACTGCAAATTACTTGTGCCAAAGGTATTGTTCATCTTCCGGTCGCGTGGACGATGAAGAAAGAGAGCGAGATTAGAGTGATGCAGGCGGGAGCAAGCAGTCCGCGGGAAGACGAAATCTATCGGGTTCCATGGATGGACTCCTATCGGCTGCAATTGTTGAATTTCGCTAGAGCTGCACGGGGCGAGGAGCTTCCGGTAATGCCTCTTCTGGAATCGGTGAACAATTCGTATGTCATCGAGTCGTTATTGAAGAGCATGCATGAGAAAAGGGCGATAGAAGTCAGGGTTGCGCAGTAATGGAGGAGGAAGCGTAATGGGGCTTTTACGATTTACAGGCAAGACGGCACTTGTTACCGGGGGGGCTTCCGGGTTCGGGTATGCTGCAATAGTCCGGATGGCGGAAGAAGGCTTGGGGACGGTTATCATTGTGGACCGGAATCGGGTATTGAGTGAGCAAGTACGGGATGAAGTTGCGGAGAGGGGCATTAAGGCTTTTTATATCGAGACCAATCTGGCAGAATTCCAAGCTATTGTCGGGATGGGTCGACAGGCTGCGGAGCTAGTAGATGGCTTGGATATTTTGATTAATAGTGCCGGGATCCCCATTGGCGGCGGCAATCTGGAAATGGCAAAGCCGGAAGCCTGGGAACCAGGTCTATCCATTAATATGAAGGCTCCTTATTTTGTTACGCAGCAAGTATTGCCTCTGCTCAAGAAGAGGGGGGCGTCTGTTGTGAATGTTTCCTCAGATGGTGCGACAATAAGCAGAGCAGGCGCCAGCCTGTACGATTCAACCAAAGCCGGTCTTCAGTCGCTGTCTAACAGTATGGCAGTCGAGCTCTGCAAATACAATATTCGGGTTAATACCATTGCTCCTGGGAGGGCGGCGACTGAATTTCATTATGGCTATGGGCCCGGTGCCGCTGACAGAAAGAAGGAGCTCGAACAGATGAGAATTACGAGCTGTATCATGAATCGCATCGGAAGAGCCGAGGAGATCGCTGCGGGTATTGCTTTTCTGGCCAGTGATGACTCTTCTTACATGACCGCTGCAACGCTATGCGTGGATGGCGGACGATCCGGAGTCGATCTGAATTATGCACAGTAACAATCCGGTGTGCCTCAGCCATTCAGGCTGAAATGTCTTGAATCGCAGGTTAACTCAATCCAGTTGAGACAACGTTGTCATAACGATTGCCGGGATCTGCGATTATGCTGTAAGCCATCCTGTTAGGAGGAATGAAGCATGTTGCGAAGGAAAATTCGCCCGCTGTTATTATCCATTCTTTTGTTTGTTACATCCGCCGCCTCTCTGGTTCAGGCAGAGGAGCCTGCGCCTGGATCGGGTAATTGGGCGGGCAAGCAGTATAAGGCTTCTGAAGCTTACAATACAACGACGCAAGGCAAACAATACTGGTACTATCAGGATTGGAACGGAAGCACTTATGAGAATATGGCTTATAATTCTTCTATTGATGGTTGGCAAGGAAGGGAAGAATGGTCTCGAATCGGCTTTCGAGGTGCGGATAAAATGCACCCGGGGAGATCTAATGTAGACAGTGTTCGGACTTTTGAAGCTCCGGTTAGCGGGGTTGTCGCAGTATCTGGAGATATTAAGAAATATGATCGAAATGGCGGCGACGGCGTCAATGTGAAAATTATGCATAATGATACGCAAATATGGCCGGCCTCGGGGTGGCAGCATATAACCTACAATGAGGCAGTCGGGATCGCTGTCGATGTTACTGTGGATGTAGAAAAGGGCGATCATCTTCGTTTTGTTCTCAACCAGAATATTAACATCTCCAACGATAATACGATCTGGGATCCAGTAGTGACGTATATTTCCTCGGATGCTCCGGATATTCCTGTGATCACAGGAGTTGAAGAAGGCATCCTATACAGAGAGGCTAAGACGCCAGTGTGGGTTAATGCTGCAGGCACGACAAGCTTAGCGTTTCTGACGAAAGACAACGGCGCCGGTGTACCTTATATAGCGGGAACACCTATTGTCGAAAGCGGGCGTTATGAGTTGGATGTCACCTCTACCAGCATAGCGAGCGGGTTATCAGCGTCTACCAAAATTACATTCACTTTGAATCTGGATCCGGGAGCAGGAGACTGGGCAGGCCGCACGTTCAAGTCGTCGGAAGCTTATAACATGCAGAAGCAGGGAACCGGGAACTGGTACTACATGGACTGGAACGGCACCGATTATTATTACATGGGTTATCAGAGCAACTCGTTTAATGCATGGCAAGGAAGAAGCCCCTATACACTGATCGGATGGAACGGCGCGGAAACGGTGCACCCTGGTGACGGATCGGATATGGTTCGTGTTTTTAAAGCTCCGGTCGATGGCGAGGTGTTGATCTCCGGCAACGTCAGGAAGCGTGACAAGAATGGTGGAGATGGTGTACGGGCCAAAATTTTGAAGAATAACGTGCAAATCTGGCCAGCCTCGGGATGGCAGCATGTCGCATTCAATGATGGCGTTGGATATACGATCAACTTGCCGACTGAGATCTCCCGAGGCGACAAGCTTCAGTTTGTCCTTAACAAAAACGGTAATATTACCAATGACAGCACTTACTGGGATCCATCTGTGACTTACCTGTCTTCGGAAGCGCCCGAAGTGCCGCATATAGAGGGTGTAGAGGACGACAGCGTATACACATCGGCTGTTACTCCTGGTTGGTCGAATCCTGCGGGCACTTCAAGCACGGCTGTCTTATCCCTAGACGGTGGAGCCCCCGTGCAATTTATGCAAGGTGCTTCTATCAGCGCTCAGGGCAACTATGTCTTGACGGTGACCAGATCGAGATCGGTGGACGGTCATCTATATCAGGCCTCACAGCAGGTCGGATTCGGGATCGGGGTGCAGAGCAAGAAAAGGTATATCGCATCGGAAGGATTCTCGACAACCGCGCAAGGAAACGAGCATTGGCATTACCGGGAAAGCGATGCTGCCGGTTATCGGGACATGACTTATAATACTGTTATACGAGCATGGCAAGGCACGAACGGCCAAGCCTTGATCGATGAGGACAAGATGCGTCCGGGAACTTCTTCCGACAGTGTAAGAGTATTCAAGGCGCCAGTCGAAGGGAGCCTGAGGATTAGCGGAACGGTCAATAATCCGGATTCTGCGAGCGGCATTGGCGCAAGGGCGAAAATTCTTCTTAACGATGTTCAAATCTGGCCATCTGTGGGATGGATCGGAGTTGTGTACAACAACGGCGTCGGGTATAACGCCGACTTACCCGTCTACGTATATCCCGGAGATGAAATCAGATTCGTGCTTAACAGCAATGGAACGGTTATTGAGAACAGTCTCGACTGGAATCCGTCCATAAGCTATTCTGTCGATCCACTCAAGGATAGGCTGCATTACAGACAGTCATCGCATTATATAGGCGATGTGCATCCTTATTACGAGAATGGGATTTACTATTTGTACTATTTGAAGCCTGGTACTTTCGAGCCCCTTCTCGTGACTTCCACGGATATGATTCATTGGGAAACTCAGGTGCTGACGCACGGCAGCCCTCTACCAGCACAAGTATATTATGCGCTCGGCGTTTTTAAGGATGGCAATACGTACCGAAGCTATTACGGTAATTTCAGCTCGATGAAAGGCTCCGAAAGCATAGATTTGCTGCACTGGAACAATGCTTCGGCTGACTATGATATTGCCAATAATATGAGCCTCTTTGCGGCCGGCGCAAGAGACCCTTATGTGTTCTGGGATCCGGATATCGAAGCGTACCGGATGGTCAGCACCGCTTACCGCTCCAATCCGAGGAACGGCATTGGCACTACATTGGATGCTTCCATTGCCTTGACGACTTCGAATGGAGCCGACTTGACGGACTGGGGAACGCAGACAGAGCTTATACGCTTTCCGAATGCGGGTGCACCGCTTAGCACAGCCCAAGATCCCGAAGTGTCGCAAATGTTCAAGATAGGAGATCGCTGGTATTTAATGGCCAGCATTGCCGGACAATCCGTGCATCACGTCGGCAAGCCGACTTACTGGATTGGCTCTCCGAATACGCTGATCGATCAGGAGGACTGGTCCTCCAAACAAGCGCACAGCTTGGATGGAGAAGACCTGGACGCTGCACAGATTTTCCAAAGCGATGGCAAGTGGTATATGCTGGGATGGCTTCCGCAGCAGGCAACCGGCAATGCTTGGGGGGGACATTTGAGCTTACCACGCGAAATTTATCCGCTCAGCGATGGGACCTTGGCTGCCAGATTAGAGACCGGCATCAGTGCTGCCATACGTGGAGACTTACTGTATTCTTCCGCTTCTCCGTTACCGATCGTCTCGGAAGCGGGCAGCTGGCAGACCAATAATTCTGTTGTCCATTATTCCGGTACCGGCTTCGGTATGGCTAAGCTGCCAGGAACGTATGACAGAGTCGATATCGAGCTGGAAATTTCTTTGGATGCAGGAGCAGCCCGGGGCGGCTTATTGATAGACAAAGACAAAAGCGGCCCTTACGGCTATGAATTAACGTTGGACAGAATCAACAATATGATTCGAGTCAGAAAGGATACGACAGGCTCCGGCGGTTGGATTAATTTCGCGGATATGAAGGTTAAACCGGGAGATCTGAGCGGGACGAACAAACTCCGGGTAATCGTGGAGGGAGATATGCTTGAGCTATTCGTGAACGATAAATATACGCTAGCAGCACGCATTTCCACAGAGTTGTCCGCCACGGGCATCAGGCTTTTCGCTTCGGGAGGAGATGCTTCCTTTGGCAGTATTCAGATTCGTTCATTAAAGAGCAAATCTGTTACTGTCGTCGATAAGACGCAGTCGAAGAGTAAGGCAAAGCCGGGTACGCCTGTCCTTTCGGATAATCACGGTTGGTATGAAGCATCGCTTCCATATGGGGATTACAATATCACCATGAACATGTGGTATGGCGATAACGGTACAGTATATAAGCTGTATGAAAACGATAGCTTGATCGATACGAAGACTCTGACTGACAATTCACCGAATGCACAAACAGCGGTGACTACCATAAGGGGCAAGCCCAATGGCATCTATCGTTACTATGCAGAGCTTACCAATGCATTCGGCACGACGACTGGTGCTCTGCATGTGGTAGAGGTAACGAATGCAAGCCCGGGCAAGTCCGTCCTGTCCCACGACAACTGGGACGGTGATGGCAGCTTTAAGGTCAGCATGAATATGTGGTGGGGGACTAACGGCACGACGTATAATTTGTACGAGAACGGTGTGCTTATCTACACTCAGCCCCTGACAGGGAACTCACCGGCTGCCCAGTCAGCTGTGACCAACATAACGGGCAGAGCAATCGGAAGCTATCACTACCGCGGTGAGCTGGTTAATAAAGCTGGGGCTGTATCCAGCGATACGTTGATTGTTAATGTAACCAAGTAACTTCATTTCGGGAATGACAACGTTGTCACAAGGCGTATCCGCTTTGTTAAGGAGGTGGTATAAGAAAGGCAGATCGGGGTAAGTTTCGTGTTTCGTCCACATCGGAAAGTGCGGGTCATTGATTCAATCATCCAATATCGGGAGGGTTTAACATGGGTATGGGGATATCAAAACAACTTCTTGGAACGGTAGCGCTTGCTGGGATTTTAACTATCATGGCAGGCTGCACAGGAAATAAAGAAACAAATACAAAAAGCAGTGAATCGCCTAAAGCGACAAACAAAACCGCAGAAAAAGTCTCCATTAAGATGGGGGTCATGAAGGCTGCGGATCATGGGGACTTCAAGTCGATGAAAGTGGTCACGGACTATGAAGCGAAGAGCAACATCCATATCGACTGGGTGGAAATACCGCAGCAAAACTTTCAGGAAAAATGGAATTTGATGCTGAGCAGCGGAGACTACCCTGAAGCTTTCTATGGCAGGGGGATGGAGAACAGCGGATTGGATGAGCTGTATGGCAAAAACGGCGTGTTTCTCCCGCTGGATGACCTGATTGAGAAACATGCGCCTAACATCAAGAAGATGTTCGACACGGTTCCGGGGGCAAAAGCCAGAAGCATGGTGAACGGCAAAATTTATTCTTTGCCGAATCCGGCCAGCGCCTACCATATTCAGACGGAGCACAAATTCTACATCAACAAAGTATGGTTGGAAAAACTGGGTCTGAAGGTGCCGACAACGACGGATGAGCTGTATGAAGTTCTCAAAGCGTTTAAGACCAAGGATCCGAACGGCAACGGCAAGGCCGATGAAATTCCGTTCACGACCTTATCGGTTGGGGGCTACGACGGGTTGGATACGCTGTTCGGCTCTTGGGGTGTACCGGATAATGCACGTGACCACCTGAATTTGAATAATGGCAAGGTAAGCTTCGTTCCGGCGCAGGACGGCTACAAGAAAGGCCTGGAATATTTGAATAAGCTGTACAGTGAAGGCCTGATCGATCAGGAGGTATTCACGCAAACGGATCAGCAAGTGACTGCAAAAGGAAGTGGGAAGGACGTCGTATTGGGCAGCTTCATCCGTCATATCGGCGACTATGTGGTTGGTTCGGAGCGCTTCGACGATTATGTGGCGGTTCCTGTACTGAAGGGGCCGGATGGCCAGCAATTGGCGACAAAGATCGACTTTCCGCGATTGATGCTCAATACATTTGTCATTACGAACAAGAATAAAAACCCGGAAGCTACAATTCGCTGGATCGATTATATGTTTACAGAGCAAGGGGCGCTCGAGTTCAACCTGGGGCCGGAGAATGTGAACTGGAAACGCAATGGAGATGGTACGTGGGAGCTGATCCCTCCGCCTGCAGGGGTGAATTCCAACACTTTCCGCAATGGCAACTCACCGGGAGGGTACGGATTGTCCTGGATGAGCGAGGCAGTGAACGCCAAAGCAAAAACCACTTCCAAGATCGAGCAGGCTTATAATGAGCATACAAAGTTGTATGAAAAGTTTTTCCCGAAAGAGGTTTACCCGACACTGAGGTTGACTCAGCAGCAATCGGATGCGCTTAGCACGATTAAAGGCAGTTTGTTCAATTACGTGAACGAGATGCAAGGGAAGTTCGTCACTGGGCAGCAGTCATTAAGCAAGTGGGACGATTACGTGAAGGAACTGAACAAGATCGGGGCGGATAAGTACGTCAAGATCATGCAAGAAGCTTACGACAGCTACAAAGCCATCAAATAATACCGGCATAGGGATACATGTACAGGAGCAGCCTCACTATTGCGGCTTCTTCTGTACATCTTCTTATATAACGGAAGATATGCAAAGGAAGCGAGGTATAATCATGCCGGGTTATAAGCCGAAAGGGCTGGAAATGTGGGATGCTTGGTGTATTGAGCACGAAGGTGTGCTGCACATGGTTCATCTTCAATTTTTGTCGCAAGATTCAACACGCAGCAAGAAGGAGGCAAGCTCTCTAGGACATGCCGTCTCCAACGATCTGATTCATTGGGAAGAGCTGGTCCCTGCGTTCGAACCGGGAGAGGCTGGCAGTTTGGATGATCTTCAGCCATGGACGGGTTGTATATATAAGCATGGAGACACCTTCTACTTGTATTACACGATGCGTTCTAGTCTCAATGATGCCAAAGAGCAGCATATCGGATTAGCTACCAGCCAGAATTTGACCGACTGGTCCAGGTATCCGGGAAATCCTGTTATTTCACCAGATCCTCGCTGGTATGTGAACAGAGATATGCCTTTGCCGAATGGTGTTGTGGATGGCCGCGACCTGGTAATCGTAGAGAACCCCGAAGGCAAAGGATGGTACGGCTTCTATGCTGCAAGGACGCCGTCTACCAAATTGGCCGAAGGCGCTGTCATTGCCCTGGTCTACAGTGAGGACCTATTGAATTGGGAGCATCGCCCTCCGGCATTTGCACCTAATAAGTATGCCTGTATTGAAGTGCCGGATGTGTATTTCCTGGACGGAAGATGGTATATGACTTGTCTTACCGGGATTGGATATGGCAATCGAGGCATTTTCAAAGAGAAGTCTGCCACTCATGGAACGATCTATGCAGTTGCCGATTCCATCGAGGGACCCTATTACGAATGGCCTGATGACCACTTGCTCCTTGCAGGGGATTATTCTAGTGGATACTCCTGCCGCAGCTTTATCTTTCAAGACAAACGGTATGCCTTGTATACGGAACGAAAGACGAACACAATCTCGCCGCCAATGGAGCTGTGTACGACTGAGGAAGGATACTTGCGGCTGAAATATTGTTCATTGACACAATCCTGGCGGAAAAGCGCGTTGATTGAATCAAGCTTTATGCCGGAAATTGCAAGCTTGCCTTATTGTCATCGGATCTGGAGGCTGCCAGGCGCAACGTGGGAGATGGAATCAAACACTTATCTCGGTCAAGCCTATCCGGGCAGCTGGCAGATTGCCGATCTTGCAATCGGCAGCGCCGATATGGAGATGGAAGCCACTCTTACGATTCTGAGCGGTACAGCCGCAGGATTAGTCTGGCGCGGACACTCGTCGCATGTGGACTGCAGCGATAATGTTATTTTTATGCTCGATGCTAATGAAGGTGTCGTTAGTGCGAACATTGCTCCTCACTTCGGCGAGACCTGGTCGAGGAACTGGCCGATTAGACGGGCACAACCGTACCATGTCCGCGTAGTCATTCGCCGACCTCGCGTTGAGGTGTATGTAGATGATTGGCTTGTTCTTCAATTTGCCGGCAAATTTGCTGAAAGTATTGAGCCCAGTGTCGGTCTGTTTGTGGATCGGGCTGCTGCGAGGATCAGCAATTTGACTGTTTATGCCATCTCGCAAGAGGAATAGCCTTAGGAGGCAGTTTGGGAGGACTATGAGAAAAAGAAGCTTGCTCTGGATCATACTCTGGGGTCCGATATTAGCAATAGCCGCTATCATTGTTTATAGTACACTGAACGCTCCGACAACTCTGAAGAACACGGATGATGGAAATGTTAATAAAGGAGAGGCAGTGAGTTCATCCGAAATTCGACCTCAATCGGGAACAGCAGCTTTACGTTCATTCGTTCATTTTAAGCCGAATTCTCATTATTTGGGGGACGTCCACCCCTTTTACGAGAACGGGCTTTACTATCTTTATTATTTGAAGCCAGGTGGCTTTGAATCTGCACTTGTTACTTCCAACGATATGATTCATTGGCAGAACCAAGAGCTGAAGCATAACGGGTTGGCGGCTTTTGCTGCCTATTATGTGCTGGGTGTCTTCAAGGATGGAGCTGTTTACCGAAGCTACTTTGGGAATCATCATTCGATGAAAGGCTCGGAAAGCGAAGACTTGTTCAATTGGAAAAACTCTGATTTCGCCTATGACATCCGGGGGAAGTCCAATGAATATATAGCCGGTGCAAGAGATCCTTATGTGTTCTGGGACCCGGACATCGGAGCATACCGAATGGTAGCAACAGCTTACCGATCCAGGGAAAGGATTAATGTCGGCAGCGGACTTGATGCCACAATCACCCTGTCAACAGCTGAAGGAAATGATCTGACGAACTGGGGAACACAAGCGGATTTGATCCGTTTTCCCAATAAGGACGTGCCACTCGGGTCTGCCAAGGATCCGGAGGTTGCCCAAATGTTTAAGATAGGGGATCGTTGGTATTTGATGGCGAGTATTGCCGGGCAATCCGTTCATCATGTTGGTCAACCGACCTACTGGGCAGGTGAACCCAATCAACGGATCGACCAAGTGGATTGGGCCTCTCAGCAGGAGCGAACATTGGATGGGGAAGATCTCGCAGCTGCTCAGCTGTTCTACAATGGCTCCAAATGGATTCTCCTCGGGTGGATTCCGCAGCAGGCAATGGGCAATCTCTGGGGAGGACACTTAAGCTTTCCGCGTGAAATCTACCAGCGCGAAGACGGATCCCTGGCAGCGAGGTTGGAAACGAAGTTCGGTGAGAAGATTCGCGGTCAACTCCTGTATGCGGTGGATACCTACGAAGGTAATGACGGGGGTCTTGCCCGTTTGCCAATCACAGGTGATGGAATAGATATGGAAATGGAAGTTGATATGGGGTCGTCCGGTACTCGAGCAGGCCTCGTTCTGGGTATAGATCAGTCTAGCCCATATGGAATAGAAGTGATGCTGGATTCAACTAATCATACGATTAGTATTGGAAAGGGTACTGCCGTCCCTGAACAAAGAATGACATTCAGTGACAGGAAGGTAGCAATCGGCAGCCTTGAAGGGAAGAACAAGCTTAGAGTTGTGATGGAAGGAGATATCATTGAAGTTTTCTTGAATGATACGTATACTTTGGCCTCCCGGATATCGTCTGACCTGAAGGATGCGAATATGGATCTGTTTGCCCCCGCAAGCGATACCCATTTCAGGAACATCCAAGTATACTCATTAAATAACAGTCCATATTCAGAGAGTAAGTAATGGAGGTATCTTAAATGGAAAAGCTATTGTTTTTCGATGATCATTTTCTCACCGTAAGAAACAATGTAACCAGGAAAACATCCAAGCCTGCTTTACTCTCGGAATCCCTCTATTATGACCCTAATATGGAGGAAGTGAATTTGAGATGGGGTTATCCGTTTGTATTCAGAGATGAATTAAACAGCAAGTGGAGAATGCTGTATCAGGGCTGGCCTGTCGACCGGAACCTTCTTCCTTGTATTGTGACGTTTGCTGCCGAAAGCAACGACGGGCTTCATTGGGAACCTACGGATACGACACAATGGGTTGAAATGGAAGATCGCAGATACCCCCATCAGCTATTGCCCCTGCAAATGTTCGGCGGGATGTTCGGTGAGGGTCAGTTTTTTATGGATCAGAGAGCATCGGCGGAAGAAAGGTTTAAAGCGTTAGTGATATACCGGTTGCCGAAGTTTGAATTCAGGAGCTGTATATTCGTCTCCGCAGATGGATTGAGATGGAGCTTGAAGGAAGGAGCGGAGTGGCACAAGGGCAACGACGCTCCCGATTATCCGGTATCTATATTCTGGAATGAGGTTCGGCAGCAATATGTTCTGGTCGCAAGACCTGCACATGCAGATCGGAGAATCTCGGTATCCGAAACGAAGGACTGGATAAATTTCACTTCCCAGGAGCTGGCTTTGCAGCCGGATGCTCTTGATGAACCGCTGACCCAGATGTATGGCATGTCGGTATTTCCTTATGACAGCTACTATCTTGGATTTCTGCTGCTCTATCATCCGACTCCCTATCATGAATTTTTCGGCAAAAGGGTGAGCAGTCTTTCCTCACACAAGTTTATCGACGGTCATGTGGAATGCCAATTAGCCTACAGTATGAACGGATGGCATTTCCAGCGGGGACTGCGAGACACATTCATTGGACTGGGTGAGCCCGCCGCTCCTGATTTCGGCTGCGCTTATCCATGCTCCATCGTCAGAGTGGAGGATCATTTGATTATCTACGCATCAATTGGTTCCCAGGAGCACGGGAGAATACCGGCCGGATCAGGTGCAATTGCTGCTTATAAATTAAGGGATGACGGATTCGTCTATCTGGAGAGCATGAACGGCTTTGGACAAATCGGAACGAGGTGTCTATGGTGGAATTCCGGAGAGCTTTCCCTCAACATATGGAACCCGAGTGGAGAAATTTTCGCTCAAATTACCGATCAAGCCGGGAAAGCGATAGAGGGATATTCATCCGGTGAATGCATTCCCTTCACGGGAGATAGCGTAAATTGGTCGCCTCAGTGGACTTCAGGGAAAACAATGTCAGACTTGTCCGGCACCATTATTACCGTTGAATTGTTCATGAGAGGAACGAGGCTGTATTCGATTAAAGGTGATTTTATTCCATTAATTATTCCTCAAATAGAGATGTATAATCACTTTGGCACCATTCCCGAGAAGACATTTGGATTCTGATTGAAACTATTACCCACCCCCGTAAACATGCAGAAAGCATGCACTTACGGGGCTTTTTGCAGTAGAGTTTCAAGTTATTTTAATTAAAATAGATGACATTCACATTCAATTCACATTTATATGGTATTGTAAACCTAATATTTCAACACATATAAGGTGATCAATACGTGAATAAGCGAATGAAGCTACTATCTTTTGCTCTGATCTTGATTTTACTGCTGCTAAGCTTGAATACCGATACCGTTTCTATTCTAATTGCAGGTGACCCGGAAGTATTACAATACTTGTCGCAGGGAAGTATTTTTATACTTCTTTTTTTTACAATCCTGCTGATGACGATTCAAAATATGCTGCCGATCATTCCGCTATTTTTATTGATTTCGGTGAATGTTTCCGTTTTCGGGTTTACAACTGGGTTTATTTGGAGCTGGCTGATCAGCGTTATAGGGGCTATTCTGTCATTTATGATTGCCCGTTACTGGTTCCAGTCTTTTATTAATAAATTTGTAAACGATAAGGTAAAGCTGAAAATTAAAGAGCAGGGCTTCTGGTATGTATGGATAGGAAGAGTGCTGCCGATTATGCCCACAAGTGTGATTAATATTGCCGCTGGGGTGAGTTCAGTCCGTTTCAGCATCTTTTTATACGCAACTATTCTTGGCAACATGATCTATATCTTGATTCTCTCCTTGATCTCACAAGGTTTATTGTCTATGCAACTAGAAATGCAAATCATTATTCCTATTGCTGTATTGGTGCTTGTGGCGTACGTTATAATGAAGCTATGGAAAAGGAAACAGATGAACAACGACAAACTAAGCAGCAAGTAAAAGGAGACAGCAGACGTGAACTCTTCCAACTCGGCAAAGGCTAGACCGACATTAACAGAAGGTCCAATAGCCAAAACACTGTTTCTATTCTCTCTGCCCATTCTACTAGGGAATGTCCTCCAGTCTCTTAACGGCTCCATTAATGCGATCTGGATCGGCAAGTTCCTCGGGGAACAAGCGCTTGCAGCTACATCTAATGCCAATATTCTCATGTTTTTACTGATTAGTGCTATATTCGGGATTGCAATGGCAGCCGTTATCTTGATTGGTCAGAACCTCGGTGCTAAGCGGGTTGAAGAGGCCAAGAAGGTTGTAGGTACCAGTACCGTATTCTTCTTTGTACTCTCCCTCCTGGTTGGGGTGCTGGGAATGGTGTTCTCTTCGCACATCCTAGACTGGATGAACACACCTGCGGATGCACGAGAATTTGCTGTGACTTACACAAGAATTATGTTTGCTGGCGTTCCGTTTATGTTCGGGTATAACCTGGTCATGGCGATTCTTAGAGGATCGGGCGATGCCAAGACCCCATTTTACTTCCTGTTGCTGTCCGCTGCGCTTGATATTGTGCTGAACCCGTTATTAATTCAAGGGATGGGGCCGTTTCCTGAACTAGGGATAGCCGGGTCGGCAATAGCTACCTTTATTTCGCAGCTTGTCAGTCTCACTTTGTTGATTTTATATTTGTACCGCAAAAAGTATTTCCTGCGGATTACCAGGGACGATGTTCATTTATTAACTTTTGACTGGGTCATTATTCGAACACTGATTCAGAAGGGCCTTCCGATGGGGCTCAGCATGATCGTGGTGTCCTTGAGCAATATTTTCTTGATTCATCTGATCAATTCCTACGGGTCGGAATCAGCCGCTGCTTTTGGAGTGGCTACGCAAATCGCTAGTTATGTGCAGATGCCAGCTATGGCTATAGGCGGGGCGGCGACCTCGATGGCAGCTCAAAATATTGGAGCAGGCAAATGGGACAGAGTGGGCCGCATCACTTGGACCGGTGTCGGATTTAACGTGCTCCTTACAGGATTAATCGTGCTTTTGATTCACTTTTTCAATAGAGAGGTGGTCGGGTTGTTCCTTCCTGCTGAAGGAAAAGCAATTGATATAGGTGTCCATATCAATAACATAACCCTTTGGTCCTTTATTCTGTTTGGGATTTTTAATGTAGTCGGCGGGGTAGTACGTTCTTCGGGTGCGGTTATTCTTCCGCTTGTGTTTACCTTTATAGCACTCCTAGGGGTACGGAATCCACTTGCGATATGGCTCGGTCATGAATATGGATTCGATCATATATGGTGGAGCTTCCCGATCAGCTTCTTTATTGCTGTTGCCCTGAATGTGTGGTATTACAGGTTCGGTAAATGGAAGCAAGCCAGAATGGTGAGTGCTGCGAATAAGGTGTAAACGGCGGCCCGGGAAAAAGTAGACAGTGTCGTTCAAACATAATTTCTCGGTTCGTGGTATACTATAGGGAGAAGTAACATGGAAAAGGAACAAGAAAGGTGCTAATGATGCGTGAATTTGAAGATTGGAATCAAAAAGTGAAGAAAACGTTTAATGCGACAAGTAATGAAGAGGTGTTGACCGTTACTGAAGCAGGAAGCGCGTTGGGGTTGTCCAAAGATCAGATGAAGGTATATGTAGACAAACACAAGCTGACCAAGATCCCTATTATGAGAAGCGTCCATAGGTACTTGTTGCTGAAAAGCGAGATCGAAGAGATCCTTAGCAAGACCAAAACTTTTGTATAATCAGACACCGACGCGGTGTCTTTTTGCTGTTACGTCTTAAGCTTCAGCTCTTGAATCCTACCAAAAACCGCGCAGCGTCATGAGCAGGCTGCGCGGTTTTTGGTCATTGTCCAATCGTCTTACTGCATGAGCCCGATAATGACTCCTGCAGCTGCATACGAGACAAGATGATAGCCGACCGTAATGAGGTACAGCTTGAAGGGAGCGTTCTCGAACAAATAGTTCATGCCGATCTTAACGGAGATGCTCACGCCAATCAATAGAGCTACCGTCAGCGCTGATACCAGAGTTGTCTCTTCGCCCATCGTTACGAGCAGAGCCAATAAGAAAGCGCCAATCAAGGCCGTCAGAGCAGTCAGCACATAGGTTCCCGCGCCGCCTCCCGACATGTCTTCCATCTTCAGCTTCCGCAGCTTGGCCCAAGCATTGCCGAACAGCACTGGTGAATACCACAAAAACCCGAGCACCATAGTAACAACAGTGGCAATAAGAACGGCCCAATAATTGACCTCTGACAAATTCAACATTCCAGCTCTCCCTTTGGCTACAACGCCAATGTAATGCCTCGCTATACTTAGTCTATACTGGCATCTTATTTGTGGCAATACTAGCGGGCTACTCACTAACGATTGATCAGAACTACTGGTATTTGTCCGGAGGCGGTCTGGTTTCGACTGCAGAGATGATTAATCAAGCGGCGAAGGGTTATAAATAAGCGAATATAAAAAGAGCCGATGACAGATTCATTCTGCCTCGGCTCTTTCGTGTGCGATGAAGTTAGTTGTTCGAATTAATAAGATCAAGAGGACGATTGGTACACACTTCGTGCTACAATATCCGGCAGCTCTGCTAATTGAGCCTGATACACTTGCAAGGGAATGCTTCCCTCAGCCAGGCGTTTATTCAATTGTTGCGTTAATTGGGCTACTTGAAGATCGATGATCGGCTGGACTTCCTTATCATTGCCTGCTGCGATAGCAGCAAGGGAGTGACCGTTATACAGGGCGTCCACCACTTGTTCATCAGACGAAGCTCCTAACACTTCCAGGAACGTATCTGCACCTGATGCATGGATTACAGACTCAGATGAGCTTGTTTTGGGATCAGATTTGTTAGCTCCAGACGCATCTAATGGGAGTTGCGCTGTATTAGCATTAGCCTCATCAGACCACAATCCTCCACCCATCGTAATGGCAAATGCCATAGTTCCAATTATAATGATTCGTTTGATTTGCATAAGTCTATCCTTTCTTCAGAACCGTTATGAGAGAAGTCTCCTCCATTGTTTACCCCTTTCTATACGTTTGAATCATATATTAGTTGCAAATTGAGTTTCATAATTTCTGGATTTCTACATACAGTTGATAAAGTCGAAAGTTATTTAATGGCCATAAGGAGTGTGAATTTCAATCCGGGTACAAGATATTGAAAAAGGGTTGCGGCTATCCGAGAGAGCGGGTTGGGGCTTTAATGAAAGCTCGATTAGCAAAACATCGCTGATACAATTATGTCGGAGGTTAGACGACCATGGAGGGACAATCAAGCTATTAGAGCTTGGTGGGGGACAGTCAACGCTATTCTGGTGGGCGCTCCGAGCGCTTGAGCTGCTGCAGGTAGAGGTTACAACGTTAGTTCATGAGGCAGAGTGGGCAAAGGAATTACAACATCGGGTAGAAACGGAAAAGAACTTCAAGGTGATTTCCCAGACGCTGAGGCAGATTACAGATGAAGAGCTGGAGTTCATGTTATCCAATCCGCTGGATGCAGCTTCGATTTGGGCATCTACCGGATCCGTTGTTCCACGGCATGCCTGGTATAAGGTAAGGAATTGCTTTTATGGTGAGGCCAACCGTATCGGGCTGTCGCCTCAATCCCTTGACGTTGTGGTAGTTGGCGGACCGCAAACAAATGGAAGATCGCTTGCTTGTCTGTTGTTGTGTCGTGAATTAAAGCCTGACGCATTCGTGCTAGTAGATCAGTTTGATGAATATCCATTTCTTCATGATCTGGGCAGAGTGTTCCGATTCGAGGAAATGTATCGTGAAGTAATCGGCGGGAAGCGTTCGGTACTGCTGCGCCTGCAGGGGATGCGTGCGGGTGTATGCGTGGGTTGAGCGGGCTTGATGGGTGAGGAATGGTTGGTTCATAATCATGCAAGGGAGCATCGTAAAGGTGCTCTTTTTTGCATTCCAAATAAAGCAACAACCAAGAGGCTGCTGTAACTTCAAATTGTAATTGACGGTATTCCAAGGAAGAAACTATAATAAAAACAAATCAGGAACAAACCAGATAAGTGTGACATCTTGTGCGATTATGTTGTTTTAAACTAGAAATACACCAAACAAATAGAGCTTCGCCGGAAGGATCATTGCTCCTATGATGCACGTTTCAAATATACAAGAACTGCTTGCATTATCTCTAAGCGAATGCAGAGCGTACGAGCTAGTCTATGTCCGAGGCTATTATACAGAAAACGATGGCGGGGGGAAGCTGGTACATTGGGTCCCCGCAAGCACCAGAATGCATAATAACGGAACCGTGTTCAATCCTTACCCTGACAACGTACACGCAGGCCGATGGGAGCAGGTCCATAACGGAGTTGCGGATTTTCGCGCCTTCGGCATATTCGACCAGACTCAAAATGCTGATGATGCGCTTGACTCGATGGTGAACGACTTGTCTATTCATCGGATTGAAGCTTACTCGGATCTTAACTTTGTAAGACGCCATGTCTTCAATCGCAGCAACATCGAGATTGATTTCCGTAATCACACGGTTACAACCGAAGGAATTGAGTTGAATACACAAGATAACCCTTTCGGAGCTGTTATCTGCTTTCGAGGTGTGCCTGCTGGTATAACGCAAACGGTTACGCTATCGGCTGCTCTTGCAGAGCTATCCGATGTGCTCGAAGTCCATGATACGAGTGTGTTTCAACTGGAAGATTGGTGGCTCGCCCGAGTGGATAATCACCCTGCAGGCGCCGCTCAGCGTGAACTTGATTACTTATTAAGAGTAACCGAGATTGTTGATGCTACTCATATTCGTGTGAATTACAAGCTGGGATGGATGATCGCCAAAGGACGTCAAGTGACCTACAAACAGATGAGCCCTGTGTACCGCAGCCATGTTCGCAATATGAGATTCGTGGGCGTGCCTGTGCCTCCTACAGATTCCGTAAGCGTCCGGCCGTTCGAGACATGGGATCAGATTGGCTCTAATCCAGTTGCCTACGAATTCGCTGTTGAGTGCGATGTATCCGGTATTTATGCAACCCGAGTGTTCTGGCCGGTTGTCGAACGCCGCTATTGCTCGCATTTCGTAACAGAGCGCTGTGAGTTGATTAATCCGGAGGAGCGGGACTGGGGCGGCACCGGATATCTGACTCAACAGTTGAACGTGCTGTACGGCCAGATTAGAGATTGCAATACAAGCAATTCCCGTCACCTTAATGACTTCACATGTGCCGCCTATTGCATTGTAGAGAATTGCCATGGAGATGGAGACGACTACGGCCCATTTGTTACACACGGACAGTATGAGCATGATCTCACATATATCGGTAACTCTGGTCTATTATCGTTCGCCAACAGCGGTACGACCTGGGGCGATAGCGCCAAGCGCATCACAGTTAAGAAGCATGTGGCCTCGCGTATCGTCGCGCATAAGTGTTTGACGGATCTTACATTGGAGGACGTGCATGCTGTTAAAAAAGAAGGACTGCCTGACTCCGGCTCGATCTGGGCTAATGTTGACGGGTTACAGATGAGGGGCTGTACGGCAGAGGCGATGATCAAGCTGTCGAAGAGCTCGGATCGAGCGAAGCGCAAGAACATTATTGATAGCTGTACGTTCACCATGATCGCGGGAGGCGAGATTGCCTTGCCAATCCGGGAGGGTACCGCTAGCGTCGGTACGATGCCTGTTGACGGCGATCTTCTCATTCTGAATAGCGAATTTAATCATATTGAGCAGGTCGATTTCGGCAGCATCAACCGTTTGACGCTTATTAACACCTGGTTCAAAGGAGCATCGCAAGAGACGGGTACCATTCGAATCGGTTCGCGAGATATTATCATGCAAGGCGGCGGGTTCTTGGATTGCGGATTCGTCTTGACAGGTGCTTGGGATAAGACTAACCGTGACGGAACGAACCCTGATCATAAGACGAATCAGACGCTTGTAATAGAAGGCGGAGCTCTGATGCAGGGAACGAATGGTGAGAAGGCATTCTTCAAGAGCATAGATCCAACCAACATTGTTACTTGGAGCTTCGGCACTTGCGTAAGTGATGCTGCCGACGCCAACACCGCACACTTCCATATCGAAGCCGGTACGCACAAGTTTAAGGCGGTCGGAGCTTGCTTTAAGGGTGGTCAATATAAGGCTGGCACAGGCGGCTTTGCGGGTCGGAGCTACTTTTTCCTTTCCTCCTGCATTGAAGAAGACGTGAATCGTGATTCTCTGCCTCTGGAGGATAACAACAGGATCAAACATAGCTTCAATAATATTGTTTTGTAACGGGTGAGGCATGGGTCTGCAATCAATGTCTCCCGACAGGTTCAGCAGAGATATGATATACTGAAACTTAATAAATTAGGAAGTCTCGGGATGAATGGGTGAAAGTAATGGACAAGCAAGAACAAGGTCGTAAAAGCTCCCGTACACGGTTAAATGAGCTTGTAAGCATGCTGCGCAGCGAGATTCGCGGGGGTCGAAGAGCAGCAGGTGAGTTTCTGCCTTCGGAGAAATGGCTGGCTGAGCAATATAACTTAAGCAACCAATCGGTTCGCAAAGGACTGGAAGTGCTTCTGGAAGAAGGATTGATTGAGAAGATCCCGCGTGTAGGAAGCAAGGTTCTGGGTCTGCCTGACGAGGGTAAAGTGACGGTGAAGCTTGGGTTCCATACCTCTATAACAAGTGAAGCACAAATCGACGAGATTCTCGACCGATTCCATAGGCAGCATCCATCTATTCGGGTGCAACCGGTGCCGCTGCCCTATTCAACATTCAGTCATATGAAGCAATATTTGACGGGGCAAATTCTCGATGCTGTCATGATGAATTACAATGATTTTCAAGACTTCGCGGAATCAGGAGGCACAGGCTTACTGGAGCCGCTCTCGCGTAACCCGGAATTATATCCGTTTCTTTCCGATGCTTTTACGCAGGATGGGTCCTTGCTTGTTCAGCCTTTTATTTTCTCACCGCTGGTGCTTTGCTACAACCGCCAACACTTCCTGGAGCAGCAACTGCCGGAACCTGACAGCAGCTGGCGCTGGAAAGATTTAATTGAGTATGCAGGCCAGTTAGCGGTTCCTAACGAACGAATCGGCTTTCATTGCGATTTCTACTCCCAGAATCGTTGGCCGCTTTTGCCGCTGCAGGCTGGAGTCAAGGTGGAGCGGAATGCAAATGGAGGAATCCGCCTGGCCAATACTCCGATGATGGAAGCGCTGAGGACGTGTCGGGATATGAAGCAGCAGCTCCCGCTAATATCGGAAGTAATCACGGCAGGTCAATCGGAGCAGTTGTTGGCCAAAGGCAAAGTATCCATGATCATGACGAGTTACTTCTATCTTAATTATTTGGCGGGGGAAGACGTACAGTTTGATGTTGCGCCCGTTCCTCACTTCGGCAGCCCTGCCACTATGCTGCTTAACACAGGGCTCGCCGTGAATAGCCAATCTAGCGTGAAAGACGCTGCAGTTCAATTGGTCGAATTCTTCACTTCCTATGAGACGCAGTTGATTATTCGGCAACAGACGTACAGTCTTCCAGCATTGAAGCAGGCTGCCGAATGGCAAGGCGAAGAGATGATGTATCGACCATCCAGATTCTCCCTGTTCAGAGAGACGATCCCGGGCTTTCGCTATTTCACTGAGCTGGGTCTCCAAGCAAGCGAGCTAAGAGAGATTAATCGAGAGGTTAAGTTGTATTGGGCAGGACTCGAGTCCGAGCAATCCTTCTGTTCACGCATGGATGAGAAGTGGGAAGAAGTGCCGTTGCCGCAAGGATGATTGTATATATTTGCTTATTTGGGACTACTGTGGTATGATGTGAGTAATTGAAATTTGACCTGAGTTCACATGTTGCATAGGGTTATGTTCTATGGAAGGTAACCTTTGCCGATTTGTGAATTTTTTATTTAGCTTGGTCAGGTCAGTTTAGGATTGAGAATGGAGGTATTTCCTTATGCAAACAGGTACAGTTAAATGGTTTAACGCAGAAAAAGGCTTCGGTTTCATCGAAGTTGAAGGTGGAAACGATGTTTTCGTTCACTTTAGCGCAATCACTGGCGATGGCTACAAGTCACTAGACGAAGGTCAACGCGTTGAGTTCAACGTAGTCCAAGGCAATCGCGGACCGCAAGCTGAGAACGTAGTAAAACTGTAAGACTTAATCTTAGTCTACACGAACTGCCCTGATCCAAGAGTGAAGGGCGGTTTTTTTTTATAATTAGATTGTCGATTTCAGGGATGGAGGCTGTACCCGTGTATTCAAGAAAAAGACTGTTAGAAGATCTGGTTGTTGAGACAACAACGGTCTGGTCATGTGAAGCCGAGGGCTGTAAGGGTTGGATTAGAGATAATTTCGCATTCGAGGTTGTACCTACATGCCCGCTGTGTAAGGCTCCGATGGGGAGAAGCATGAAAGAACTGCCTTTACTTGTAAATACCAGAACAGATCAGAAATCCTTGAAAAAGGGAATTTTAATCGGCGCGAGGTAATAAGCAGGACATCGGATATAACTTGCAAGTCTTGAGAGTACCGCAGGCGGTGCTCTCTTTTTGTCGTTCCGGGAATTGCAATCCTATCTCATCCCATTATTGGATAGGGCTGAAAGCCGGATAGAAATCTGGTATCCTTAGAAGGATGGTATTCGAACAGAATAAGAGCGCCAGATAGAGAGGAACATAGAATTATGGCGAAGCAGAAATATTATGTAGTCTGGGTAGGGAAGACACCCGGCGTGTATTCGAGTTGGCCCGACTGTCAGAAGCAAGTGGAGAAATTCGAGGATGCCAAGTTCAAATCTTTTGAATCCAAGCAGGAGGCGGAAGCCGCGTACAAAGCCGGGTGGAAGGGGATATGGGGAGCTGGCGGAGGTGGAGGCGCAGGCAAATCCGATGGTAAGTCCAAATTCAGCAAAACGAAGAAAGAAACTGTATACAGCAATGACGATATCGAATATGACAGCATCTCCGTAGATGTAGGGACGAGCGGGAATCCAGGTCCTGTGGAATATAAAGGCGTGGATACCCGAACAGGAGAGGTTCTGTTCTCTGTCGGTCCAATTTCTAAGGGAACTAATAATCTAGGTGAGTTTCTGGCAATCGTGCATGCATTAGCTTATTTGAAGCAGCAGAACAGTACGAAGACCGTCTACAGTGATTCCGAGAATGCGCTGAAATGGGTCAAGCAGAAGGCGGTATCCTCCACTTTGGTGCGAGACCATACAACGGAAGAGATCTGGAGATTGGTTGAGCGTGCAGAGAATTGGTTGAAGACGAACAGCTACAAGAATCCGGTAGTGAAGTGGCAGACGAAGAGCTGGGGAGAGATCAAAGCCGACTACGGTCGGAAGTGAACTTGAATAGGCAGGAGGAATCGAGATGGAATCATTCCAGGCATTAGTATTGGACAAGATCGATGGGGAAGTGAAGGCTCGCAAGCAAGAGTTGAGCTTAAGCGATTTGAAAGAAAATGATCTGCTGATCCGAGTGGCCTATTCCAGTGTGAACTACAAGGATGCATTGGCCTGCGTTCCGAATGGCAATATTGTGAAGCAGTTTCCTTTTATCCCAGGTATAGATTTGGCGGGTGTGGTGGTCCGCAGTAAGGACAGCCGGTTCAGTGAAGGGGAAGAGGTATTGGTAACGGGGTTTGAGCTTGGTGTCAGCTTTTTTGGCGGATTCAGTCAATATGCATGGGTATCGGCGAATTGGGCGGTGAAACTGCCTGCAGGTCTATCGTTAAAAGAGGCGATGATTCTTGGCACAGCTGGCTTTACAGCAGCCTTGTCCGTCCATGAGCTGCAATCGAGCGGAGTTATGCCGGAGAAAGGCCCTGTCTTGGTTACGGGATCGACGGGTGGAGTAGGCAGTATCTCGATTGCGATCTTGTCCAAATTGGGTTACGAGGTGGTGGCCAGCACGGGAAAGATGGAGTATGAATCTTATCTGCTGGAGTTAGGGGCATCCCGTGTCATGCTTAGGGACGAATGGATCCCGGAACAGCCGCGTTCCCTGGAGAAGCAAGTATGGGCAGGCGCTATTGATTGCGTTGGCGGCAAAGCGCTAGGCGCCATCCTGAGCAGTACTAAATATGCGGGGGCAGTAGCGGTCAGTGGCTTAACGGGTGGGGTTGAATGGACAAGCAGTATATTTCCTTTCATCCTGCGCGGGATTAAATTGATCGGGATTGACTCGGTATTCACCCCGATGGAGACGCGTGAACGCGTGTGGCAGCGTTTGGCCTCCGAGATGAAGCCGGCTGCGCTTGATTCAACATGTACAGAAATCACATTAGACGAGATTCCGGATCAAGTAACTATGCTTTTGCAGGGACTTTCACGCGGAAGGACTGTAGTCAGGCTATAGAGTCAATATGGATTGGGATTGGTCTGAAGGACGCGAAAGAACTCATTATTGAACTTCTCCAGCTCATCATAGAATATGCCGTGCCCGCTCTTGTCGAAGCGATGCAGAACCGATCCTGCAATACCTTGATGCATCAGCTCAGCAAATACATAGGGACAGATCTGATCCAGTACCCCATGGAAAATATGAGTAGGAGAATGAACTCTCGCCAGATCTTGCCGCAAATCTTCATCACGCAAAGAGATAGCGCCGGCTATTGTCCCATGGGAAGAGGCTTGCAGACCGAGCAGCTGGAACCAGTTTCGGAAGCTCGGGGTTATGCTGCTTGCGAAGAATTGCTCCCCGAACTTCTCTAACATCGCAGGGCGATCTTTTAGGGTTTGGGCAATAAGCTGATCCACTGCTTCTCTGGTCATGCCGTAGGGATAGCCGGGTCTCTGGGTAAAAGAAGGGGCAGCGGCGGCCAGAAGAATCAGCTGTGAAACCTTGTAACCGCGGTGACGGCTCATATACCGAATCGCGATCGCCCCGCCCATGGAGAATCCGACAAGGGTGAAATGCGGAAGCCTTAGCGCCTGTATAACAGTCGCAATATCGTCCGCTAATCGATCGTATGAATAGCCATGCCACGGACAATCGGATTGTCCGAACCCCCTCAGATCAATCTGGATACAGCGAAATCCGAATCGCGGCAGCTGAGTCACTTGGTATTCATACATCTTGTGGTTGACAGGCCAACCATGGATGAATACTACAGGCTTACCGGTGCCGATATCCTCCACATACAGCTTCACGCCTTGTTCTACCTCAATAAAGTACCCCATCGTTCACACTCCTTCTAGTAAGATGTCTGTTACTTCAAGTTCTCCGTGTAATAGTTATGTGAGAAGAAGAGAACTATGCCTTTGTTATAGTTTTGGACCGTGCAGGATTTGAATCTCAAATGGCGAATTATGGTAAATAGAATATGTATGCGCATTCACAGCGCCGATCATAAGGAGGATTCTATCATGGCCAAGCAAATGAAGCTGCTAGTAGGAACGAACAAGGGTGTATTCGTCTACACATCCAACATGGACAGGACAGATTGGGAGCTCAGCGGACCTTTCCTGTCGGGTTGGGAAGCTTATAGTGTTCTAGGTGATAGCAGACATGGCAATGCGTTAATTGCGGGTACTTCCCATATGGCTTACGGTACTTCGATACGGATCAGCTACGACTTCGGACAGTCGTGGACGCAGATTGAGGAAGGTCCGGCTTATACTGCTGCAAGCGGGTTTGCCTTGAGTCGGATCTGGCAGCTTGTCCCTGGTGCACCATCGCAGCCTGATACCCTTTACGCAGGTGTTGAGGAAGCGGGACTATTCGTTAGCCATGACAGGGGGAACACTTGGGCCGAGCTGGACGCTTTGACCAAGCATCCATCACGCCCGGGCTGGTTCGGCGGTGCTGGCGGGATGTGCCTGCACACGATTATTGTGGATCCGATTAATCCAAAGCGAATCTGGGTGGCAATGTCAGCAGTAGGTGTGTTCCGTACGGAGGATGGCGGAGAGACATGGCAAACTTGTAACCATGGACTAGCCCGAGTGCCGACAGGACAGCCGTATCCGGAGATCGGCTATTGCGTCCATAAGATGGTGATGGACCCTGATCGCCCAGAGACGCTCTATATGCAGGAGCATGGAGGCGTGTTCCAATCGGATGATGCGGGCGATTCCTGGTACCCGACAGAGGAAGGACTTACGCTTCGCGGAGAAGACGCGCCGTTCGGCTTTCCTATCGTAGTTTCGCCAACAGGCGACCTGTTCCTGATTCCTCTTGAAAGCTCGGAGCAGCGGACGATGAAGGATGGCAGAATGCTTGTGTACCGCAGGAATCGGGATGAACCAACGTGGCAGCCGATCGGAGATGTCGTGCCTGAAGAAAAGCGGCATGTCAGCGTTCTTCGTGACGCGATGACGGTAGATGCTCTGGACCCGTACGGTCTTTACTTCGGCACAACCTCCGGTGAAGTGTTCTGCTCGCTCGATCGCGGTGTGAACTGGCAACGCTTGCCGGGGCAACTGTCGCGAATACTGAGTGTAAAAACGTGGATCGTGGAGGATGGAGAATGACCGAAATTGAGGTGACGGTTCCAGGCTTGCTCGCGGATTGCACAGGAGGCAGATCCCGCTTTCCGCTGCAAGCCGAGACATTGCAAGATGCGTTGGATCAGCTGTTCTCCTCGTACCCCTTGCTGAAAAGGCATGTATATACAGAGTCGGGGAAGCTTCGTCAGCATGTGCTGATTTGTTACAACGAAGACAATCTGGATTGGCTGGAGCGGTTGGATATTCCGCTTAAAGCTGGAGATAAGCTTTATATTCTACAGCTGGTATCGGGCGGCTAGAAGTGAAATAGTTTTCATTCCCATCCTCTTTATAATCTGCTAAAATCAAATAAGAATAGTCGGATATAAGCTGGAGGATGGAATAGGATGTCGATTACTTTTATTGCGATTGGAATCGCTTTGTTTTTTGCAATGAATATTGGAGCCAGCGGTGCGGCTGCCGCAATGGGAGTTGCTTATGGAAGCGGTGCGATCAAGGCTAAGCGTCTAGCTCTCGTCATTGTTGCGATTGGCGTATTTCTAGGCGCTTATCTCGGTGGAGGAGAGGTCGTCAAGACATTAGGATCTGGCATCATTCCTTCGGATCTGCTGACGGTAAACCTCGTTATTATTATTCTTTTATCGGCTACTTTAACCTTGTTCGGTGCGAATATGATGGGGATTCCTCTGTCTACTAGTGAAGTTACAGTCGGAGCCGTTGTGGGAGTGGGCGTAGCATATCAATCCTTGTATGTAGACAATATTCTGCGTATCGTGTTTTTCTGGATTGCCATTCCTATCGTCGCCTTTATTATTGCCTGGGCTGCTGGGTATGCTATCCGTAGTTTAGAGAAGCGTGATCAGCGTTGGAAAGGGATCGGCAGCAGCAAGTGGAAAAAGATACTCATAATACTCGTCGCTTGTGCCGGGTTCCTGGAGGCATTCTCTGCAGGGATGAATAATGTGGCGAACGCCGTGGGTCCTTTGGTGGGGGCTAATCTGATTGATACGGAATCCGGTATACTTTGGGGCGGCTTATTCGTTGCCTTGGGGGCGATCCTCCTAGGTGGGCGCGTGTTAGAAACGAATGGCAAGAAAATTACGAATATGTCCCTGTTACAAGGAATCGTAATATCCAGTACAGGCGGAGTATTGGTGATCATAGCATCTTTATTCGGAATCCCGGTCCCTCTGACGCAAGTCACCACTACGGCCATTCTCGGTATTGGCACCGCTGATCATGGCTTTCAACTGTGGCAAAAAGGGATCATTGTGAAGATCATCAAGGTGTGGATTGTTTCCCCAGTACTCTCTTTAGTTGTTTCCTTCTCATTGGTGAAGCTATTCATTGACCCGTCTCCTTATACGATGTTGGTGCTTGTGTCGCTTTTGATTGCAACGATTGGCGTGAAAAGCTTGTACGAAATGATTCAAGCCGAGAAGAGAGCGGTCAATGAAGACGGCGGGGGAATCTAGGTTAACAGCAGGAACTGTAACGGTTACGTGCAGCAGAATCAGCAAGATCCATAAAGGGAGAGGAACATCTTAGGATGCTCTTCTCTCTTTATTTGTTGTAAAACTTGACACGGTTGCTAATCGAGGGTATATTATAACCAATGGTAACTAACCAATGGTTATAACTGAAAAAAGGAGGCGCTTTTCATGCCAAGCAAGCAAGAATTACGTTCCGAAGAAACGAAGAGAAGCATCCTTGCTGCAGCCGGTATGTTGTTCGCTGAGCGCGGCTTCAATACGGTGACTATGCGTGAAATCGCCAAGGAAGCAGGCTGCTCCCACACAACTATATATATTTATTTTAAAGATAAGGAAGCATTGCTTCACCAGCTCGCCATGTCCCCTCTGGAGCAGTTGAAGCAGCTGCTCGAAGGAATCGCCGATCATACGGACTATACACCCGAGCATAAGCTTAAGGCAATCACTCGCGAAATGATCCATTTTTGCCTGCAGAATCGCAATATGCACGAATTGTTCTTCATGGTGCGTTCTACACAAGTGACTGTAACGGAACCCGACACGGAGCTCAACAAGATTAGAAATGCTCTGTTTGCCTTATTGATGAAGGTGGTTCAAGAGTGTGTGCCCTTACCTACTGGCAGTGAACAATTGTTGTCCTTCAGCCGCATCTATTTCTACACCTTGCAAGGCATGATTGGAACCTACACCCATTCTGAGGAATCGGTTGAGGAGCTGATGGATCGGTTAGGGTCTACTTTTGACGAGGCGGTTGAAGTGCTGTTGATAGGGTTTGCGACAAAAATGAACAAAAGGAGCTGAACGAGCGATGAAAATCACACAAATATCGGAGCATATCTGGAGCTTGAAAACTTGGATCATTATCCCCATTCACGTGTGGGTTGTAACGGATGAGGATGGCGTAACTCTTGTAGATGCTGGAATACCTATAATGGCCAAAGGGATTCTTAACTTTATCGAGTCTTTGCAAGCAGGACCTTTGCGAAGAGTGGTGTTGACGCACGGTCATTCCGATCATGTGGGGTCAATCAAGCGGATTAGAGAGGTTTATCCGAACATTCCGGTCTACGTCCATGGGATCGAACTTCCTTATATGGAGGGAGCGCTGCCGTATCCCCGCCGCAAGAAAGCCGAAGCCAGCCTTACCGCAGGAATCGCACAGCCCCTTGTACAGCAAACAGATGAAGAGCTGGCATCCGTTGGGGGATTGAAGCCTTATCATACACCAGGACATTCTCCGGGACATGTGGTGTATTATCATAAGCAGGATCGTGTGATGCTGGCAGGGGATCTCTTTACTTCGAAAAAGGGTCAATTACGTAAGCCGATGGCTATATTCACAGCAGATATGGAACAAGCCGTGAGAAGCAGCGCGATTGTGGCTGAGCTATGTCCTGACAGATTGGAAGTGTGTCATGGGCAATCCGTATTCCAACCTGCGGATCAATATCGGCAATACGTACTCAGCATGCAAACCATGTGAGATGACTGACCCTTAGTCGCGGCTATTTATTACCAAAGCCCCCTACTTAAACCTAATGAAAAAGCTCGTGCCGCTTGTGCTGGATTTCACGGCAATCTCCGCGTGATGGTGGTCGGCGATTAAGCGGCAGACGCCCAGACCGATGCCGGTGCCGGTTTCTTTTGTTGTGAAGAAGGGGGTAAAGATGGTATTCAGAAGCTCCTCTGGAATCCCGGTACCTTGATCAGCAACCTCAAGTACTACTTTATCGGTCTCCATATACGTTCGAATCGTTAATATCCCCCCATTGATCATCGCTTCTATTGCATTTCGGCTTAGATTGAGAATCAGCTGCCGAATTTCGTTCTCGTTCATCTTAAAGGGTTTGACAGACCCTAAGTATATTTCCAGCTTCTGATTGTTCCTCAGAATATCAGCTTCGAGCAAAGGCAGCAAATAGTTAATAATATCATTCAAGGATTTGACTTCTTGATTATGTAATCCGTCACTCGGTGTTGCGAGGGACAAATATTCCGTTATGATCGAGTTAGCGCGGTCTAATTCGTCCACCATTAGAGTGAACGTGTCCTGATGAGCTCTGAATTCAGGCTTGCTTCTTAATAATTGCAGGAATCCCTTGACGGTAGTCATCGGGTTACGAACCTCATGGGCAATGCTTGCGGCCATGGATCCCAGCAGATCATACTTATCAAGCAGGCTCATCTGTTTGTCGTTGTTCTTCTTGTCGGTAATATCTGTCATAATACAGAGTACATAATCTTCGTCATCAATTACCACCTTCTCCCCGGAGAACAGACAATAACCGATGTGACCAGTAGAGCAAGTGAATGCAATTTCGGTATTTTGGATAACACCATAATGCTCTATCCATTGCATATGTTGGGTTATGCAAGTGCAATTTCCGTGTTTTTCTAACTCATAAATACTGATACCTTGTACATTGAAAGGATAAATCTTCGAGAATAAATTCAGAAAATTAGCATTTGCTTCAACAACCACTCCCGTTTGCAGATGAACGATGAAATTAATAGTAGGGCTGTTATGGAAGGCGATGGAAAACTTTTTGTTCGAAGAAATCAAATGGTTCTCTAACTTCTTGCGTTCCGTAATGTCCCGCCCAATAGCATAAATCCATCTATCCTCTACTTGAGGAATAACACTCCAATGAATCCAATAGTTGTCCTCGCCTACCTGATAACGTGTGATGATATCATCAGGTTCAGAACTGGTTATCCACTTGTTATAGGACGTGATGGTTATGGAGATGTCATCCGTATGAATGTAAGGGAGAAGGTCGCTAAGCTTCTGAACAGGTTCCTCTCGTTTAAGCAGTCGGACATAGGCACGATTCATCTTTTGGACGTTCCCTTCCAAATCGGAAAGGATAATAAAGTCACTTGATGCATCAATCATACTGTATAACTGTTGTAGTTTGATCAAAGGATCATGCTGCATGTGGAGTTCACCTTATTTGGTTAGCATTATTTTTATTGTAAAGAAAGCGCTCTCGGAAAAATGTAAAACATTGGACATAGTTCAAATTATATCACATCATACCATACTAGCGTATACAAATAACGCTTGCTTGATAGATTAATCTAATTTAACATACAGGAATAGTGAGTTATATAAAGGAGGGATTGAAATGCAGTATCGTACAGTAGGCAAGACCGGAATTCAAGTATCCAATCTTTGCTTCGGAACGATGTCCTTTGGTGGAAATGCCGATGAGGACACGTCAAGAGCGATGTTTCATCGTGCGCGTGAAAAAGGCATTAACTTTTTCGACACGGCCAACGTGTATAACGGAGGAGTATCGGAAGAGATATTGGGGCGTTGCATAGCCGGGATAAGAGATGAGCTTGTCCTGACAAGCAAGGTGTGTATGCCTACCGGAACCGATGTGAACGCAAGAGGGATGTCTAGAAGGCATATTTTGCTGTCCGTGGAAGCGAGCTTGAAGAGATTGGGTACCGACCGTCTCGAGTTTTATTTCATTCATCATTTCGATTCCCTTACGGCCATTGAAGAAACCCTTCGTGCTCTGGATGATTTGCAGCGGCAAGGGAAGATTCTGTATCCAGCCGTCAGTAATTGGGCGGCCTGGCAGATTGCCAAGGCATTGGGGAAATCCGAGCAAGCAGGCGTAGCGAGATTCGAGCTCATCCAGCCGATGTACAACTTGGTCAAGCGCCAAGCGGAAGTAGAGATTCTGCCGCTCGCGGAGTCGGAGCAAATAGGGGTTATCTCTTACAGTCCGCTCGGCGGCGGTTTGTTAACCGGTAAGTATGGATTGAATCGTAAGCCAGCCCAAGGCCGGTTAGTGGAGCAAGCAAGCTATGAGCGGCGTTACGGAGAGGATGCTTACTTTGATGTAGCCGAGCGATTCAGCGCCTATGCCTTGGAACGCGACATTCACCCCGCTACACTGGCGGTTGCTTGGGTTGCCAGTCATCCTGCGGTTACCGCGCCAATCATTGGAGCGCGCAACCTGGAGCAGTTAGAGCCATCCTTGGCGGCGCTTGATCTTGTCATGGATGAAGCGTGGCGCAAAGAAATATCCGCACTCTCCATAGCTCCTCCGCTTGCAACGGATCGCAGTGAGGAAGCAGCGCAATAATGCTGGCGCGGTTGCTAGAATGCAAAGACCGATTCAAGTTGAATCGGTCTTTTGTGCTAGTTTGGGGGGACCGAAGGTTCTCTCTTTTTAATTTTTTTAGCGGAGAGCGGAAAATCTCAAGGAACGTCGAACAGAAAAGGGCATGAAGGTGGAGCGGAGAAGCGTCAGCGGTCGCCTTTGCACTTGGATTCTCACCACTAAAAATAGTTCAACAGAATTCAAGTGCAACAGCGATCGTAGCCCACCTTCCTGCCCTCCACGCGCCGAACAGAACTCAACCGCCTTTACCGGTGTTAAGAACATATAGTCCAACTGGTTGAACACCCTGTTCATTCTCTTGCTCACAGGGGCTCTGCTAAAGTTAATATAGGCCTAAGGCTCACGATTCCTTCGAAAAGAGATAGCGGAAGTGTGTGCATATTTCTTGAATAGGCGCGAGAAATAAGCTACGTCCTCAAAGCCAAGCCTATGGGCGATCTCTTTGATCTGAAGGGTAGTGTAGTTCAGAAGCTTCTTGGCTTCGGATACTTTGAGCCGATTCACGTATTCATTCAACGGAAAACCCGTGTTGTGATGAACAATGCGACGCAGTGTGGAGCGGGAGATGTGGTTGCGTTCCCAGATTTCTTGCTCATTCCAGGGCTGATACAGGCTGTTAGCAATATCATCCAACACTTGCAATACAATCTCTTGCTTCTGCGATTGCAGATGGCCGACTTGGTGGACCGTATGTGCCTGAGAGAACTCATAGACGAGTGACTCCAATAGCAGAGAGGCCCGATCTGCGTTATCAGGTACTCCGCTCTCCAAGTAGGCTCCGATCGCTTCGAGCTTGCTGATCCATAAAGGGTCCACACCGACGTGCATGACGGAATCGAGACTCGGAATAATGCCGTTCAGCAGCCATTCCTGTACCCGGTCCCCTTCGAAGATGACATAATATTCGTCCCAATCTTCATTGTCAGCAGGTCCGAATTGATAGGCTTCGTCTGGCCATTCCCAGAATAAGCTGCCTGCGTTCACTGGCTGTACAGGACCCTCATTAACTTGAAAAGTGCCTCTACCGCGAGAGATGTATGTAAAAGCCATAAAGCGGCCATAAGCTACTTCTCTTTTGAACGTCCTGCGCGGGAGATAACCGTATTGCTCTATATTTAAAGACTGGATCTTCAACTTCGACCGGTCTACCTTACGATCCACAACTTGAATGGCAATCGGGCTGATCTTATAGTCCACGAATTTAGCCAAGACCTATACGCCTCCCATACACTTATGAAGCTATTGTATAGAACGTGGACCAACTTTACTACAATTATTGTTTTCTGCATAAACAGAGGAGGATGGGTTGATATGAAGCTGCATTTAACAGGGGATCTGACACATTTAATGCAAGGAATAGCTATAGCTGCCAAAGAAATGGGGGTGGAGCTCTCCGCAGACGGCTATAAGGTAGATGTGACGCAGCATGAAGAGAATGTAATTGAAGTTACTAGCAGCGGGGGGCAAGCCAGCATTCGCTACTCTCGTAAAATTCATTTCTTCCGTGCCTTCGGACTGCTTGTTGAAGAGCTGCGTTCTAAGAAGAGTGAGTTCCACCTGGTAGAACGCCCGCAATTTTCAATGAATGGTCCAATGTTCGATGTGTCACAGGGCGGTGCCGTTATTAAGGTCGACAGTGTCAAAACGTTCCTGCGGCATATGGCGCTGATGGGCCTTGATATGATTATGCTATACACGGAAGATAGCTATGATGTGGCTGAGCAGCCTTACTTCGGATATATGAGAGGCCGTTACTCCCAAGCGGAGATCCAGGAGCTGGATGATTATGCGGATCAATTCGGGATTGAGATGATCCCGTGTATCCAGACCTTAAGTCATCTGGAGGATGTGCTGAAGTGGGACACATTCAGCGATCTGCGTGACGATAAAGAAACGATGCTGGTAGGGTACGAACGAACCTATGAATTTGTCGAGCAGATGATTAAGGCAGCAATTGCCCCAGTACGGACGAAACGCATCCATATTGGGATGGATGAAGCTTGGAAGCTTGGGCTTGGCGAATATTTGGTAAAGAACGGGCTGCATACCAAATTCGAGATTATGAATAATCATTTGCGGCGTGTGCTGGAAATAACCGATCGGTTAGGGCTCAAAGCGATGATGTGGAGCGACATGTATTTCCGTGCGGGGTCCAAGACAGGGGCTTATTATGATCTCGATTGTGTCATTCCGGATGAAGTCATTGCCGATATGCCAAAAGGTGTGCAGCAGGTCTACTGGGATTATTACCATTATGACGAAGCGTTCTATACCGAGTGGATCAACCGACATAAGAAATTCGGACATACCCCTGTATTCGCGGGAGGAATTTGGAACTGGAGAGGGTATGTGCTTAACTATGGCGCGACGTTCGCCTCTACTAATGCAGCACTTAACGTGTGCAAAAGAGAAGGTGTAACCGAGGTCATCGCCACTTTATGGGGGGATGACGGCACGGAGTGCGACTGGTTCTCGGCTCTGCTTGGGCTACAGCTATTCGCTGAGCATGGTTATGCGGATTCGTTGGATGAAGAAAAGCTGAAGCGTCGCTTCCATTTCTGCACAGGCGCCCATTATGATGATTTCATGGATATTAAATATGTAGACGAAACACCAGGGATATCCCCAGGCAATCTGGAGACGTATAATGTTTCCCGATCTCTGCTCTGGCAAAATGTAATGATGGGACTGTTCGATTCTAACATTCGCGGCTTCGGTCTAACGGAACACTACGCCGAGCTTGAACAAAAGATGGCTTTGTATGCAGGGCGGAATGGCGAGTATGGCTTTGTATTCGAGCTCCTCCGCAGACTGTGTGCCGTCCTGTCGCTTAAGGCAGAGATGGGCATTCGCATTACCGATGCTTATGCTGCGGGCAACAAGTCGATCGTGAGCCGGATTGCAGATACCGAGCTTCCTGAGTTGATCCGACTAGTGAAACAATTGCACACCTATCACCGCAAATGCTGGCACCAGACCAATCAATCCTTTGGTTGGGATATCATGGATCTGCGATATGGCGGATTGCTGATGAGCTTGGATACAGCCATAGACCGACTGCATGATTACGTGAATGGAGAGGTCGAACGTCTTGAAGAGCTGGAGGAGAAGCGGTTGCCTTTCCAAGGGAAAGAAGGACTTGCCGACTGCTACTTCTATCAATTCATGCCGACCGCCAGCCGTATTGCACGAGTGTAAGAATGACACTAATTAAATTCCAAAGGAGCCCATAATATGCAGCAGCAATTCGGAAGTAAGTTAGTAAAAGGGATAGCCTATCATGGCAACCGGATATTGAGACACGTAGAGACCGATATGCGGGACATTGTGGAGCATCATTTCAATCTGGTCGTTCATATGTTCTCTCACACGGATTGGGATCGTCACCGCAACATTATGAAAGAAATCTTCCAGATTACAGAAGGACACGGGCTGGATGTATGGGTGGATAATTGGGGAATCGGAGGTCCTCCAGGGGACAAGTCGCATTTCCTTCAATATTCCCACTCCAGTCATCAAGTGTACTCAGACGGAGCCGTTGATCCGGTCAGATCCTGTCTGAACAGTCCGGATTTCCGCAAGTTTACGCGGGAATGGATTGATGTGGTTAAAGACATTGGCGGGAAAAGCATCTTCTGGGATGAGCCTCACTTGGCTGCCAAATCGATGGAAGACAATAAGCCCAAAGTGTGGAGCTGTTACTGCGATCGATGCAAAGCCTTGTTCCAAGAACAATACGGCAAGCCAATGCCGTCCCTGTTCACAAGTGAGGTAGAGGCGTTTCGGGTTTGGTCTGTTGTAGATTATTTCCGCGAAGTCACACGGTATAGCAGGGATAAGCAGATGGAGAATATCGTCTGTGTAATGCTGGGGGCTTCCTACGGAATTAATCTCGAGACCATTGATCAAATAGCTAAGTTGGACACCTTGGATAATATTGGCTCAGATCCTTACTGGCTCGGACACCAGGACGTGGAACCCTACGAATTTGTGTATCGAGGTACAGAACGGAATCTGGACATTTGCAGAAGGTTCAACAAAGACCATAACATTTGGATTCAAGGCTACAACACCCCTGCCGGACGGGAAGAGGAGATCGTATGGGCGACAGATGCCGCTTATGATGCAGGGGCGCGAACGATTCTCGTCTGGGGATACCGCGGTTCGGAATCGAACGATTATCGGGCCGTTCATCCGGACAAAACCTGGCGTGCGATTGGAGATGCTATGCTTCGTATAACCGAAAAGCATCGGGATGAACAACGCCAGTTAAGGAACGCCGCTATGCAGGCCAAAAATTAGGGTACTAGGTGCACATCAGTGAAGGAGTTCGTTGAAGAATGCCGTATATAATAAGTAGCAACTAGATAGATTCACATAATCGGTAGGGGCAGAAACGGAAGGTATACACATGGATGAGTCCTGTACCCAATCAATAGAAGGGCAACGAGGGCAATTGCAAGCATCGGGGGCAGAACGCAAGCCAGTTCTCCGCCAAGCCATGCGAAATGGGCACTACGAAGCGGTAACTTCCACGATCTTAGGTAATTTGATTGTGGGGCCTTACTTGACGGGATACTTATTGTATCTGGGCGCGAGTGCGGGTCAGATCGGATTTATTACTGCGCTTCCTCTGCTTATGAATGCGATACTGGTTATTGTATCCGCGTTCCTGATGGAGAAATATACGAATCGTTACCAGATCGTCTTCGTGACGGTCTTGTTTCATCGTATTTTCCTATGTGCTTGCGGGTTGATTCCTTTTATTGCGCCAAGTGAGTGGTGGATACCGCTATTCATTATATTTTTTCTGACGCTCTGCTTCTTCGGCTCCTTGTCGTCTGCTCCGTTTACGACCTTGCTTGCAGATATGGTGCCCACCGAGACACGCGCGAGGTACTTCGCGATCCGGTTCACTTTAACGGGTGTAGCGGCAGCCATTACTTTGTTCGCTACAGGCTGGGGCCTTGATCGGGTGTCAGAGTCTACAGGATTTGCTGCGCTCTATATCATAGGAACTGCTGTGGCTTTAATTAACATGATTACGATCGGGAGATACCCCAAAATCCCGCATACCCCTTCAGAGAATGGGTTATCGATCAAATACTTATACAAGCCGTTCCGAGATTCCGGTTTTATTAAATCGATTCTTTTCGTGTCGTTCTGGATTATGGCGCAGGGCAGTACTATATCACTGTTCAGTTACGTGATGCTGGATATCATGAACATGAGCTATGAATGGATCGGAATTTCGAATACGCTGCTCGCTGTTGTGTCGATTGTGGCTTATGTGGTCTGGGGCAAATTAAACATTAGGTGGAGCAACCGTAAGCTTCTTTTGTGGGTGTTTCCGCTCAATGCCGTATCCATTATATTGTGGGGCATTCAAGCCTTTGTACCCGCCACCTTTATGCTGATTGTGGTGTACACTTGTCTTGGTATAAGCATGGCAGGCTTCGGACTTCTTGTGTTCAATTTCGTTATCAGCGATACACCCGATAAGGATCGTCCCATCTACTTCTCGGTCTACGCGTCCTTGACAGGTTTATTCGGCTTCTTCGGACCCTTGATCGGGGGACTCCTGTTTGATTATGTGAAAACATGGCCTCTATGGTTTCAGGAGTATGGCCTAATTGTGGGGATTGGAATCATCATGTTAACAGCTTCTCTGACGGTCTCCTTTCGAATCTTTAGTGAAAAAACCTGACTTTATCCTACTCCAATGTACACCGCTTTTTGCCCTGCATTTAAGTAATTTTGTTTCCTAAGCTATATAATAGCTGCCAGTGGAATGGGGGGTAGTCTGATTTCCTCATCCGTAACAGGCAGCTTTTTTGCCATTTCAAAATACAGCTTTCCTTAATCCCATCAACCGTTACATATTCATACACTTTTCGAAAAATAAACTGCCCGATTAATTAGGAAGCTATATCCCATTTGTTCACATCTTCACTATTTTTCATGTAAATGATAATAGCGTGATAAATCGAAAATATTGGAAATATTAGGTCATGGCAGTTCCGTACTACAATTGATTTTGAAAGCGGTTACTAGGGGGTGAGTACAGTCCACTACACCACGTGATTGCACACGGTAGTTGATACACCCATTCATTCCTAGAGAGGTGAGATTTATGATCCGAACGAAGCGTTTATTGGCCATCTTGTTCAGTTTGATGTTGTTGGCCGCCCTGATTCCGATGCTCCCTTCACCCGCAAGCGCAGCTGTTGTATCCCTTATGTCTCCTGCGGAAACATCCGGCAGTATTCAAGTGAACCTTCATCCGACGGAAGGTGTTTCTACAGGGGTCTCTAAGCTAGTGACGTTTGGTGTTCCTTTCCCAAGAGGCTCGGTAACCGCTGCGAATCTGAACAAAATTCGCGTATTAAAAAATGGTGTGGAAATTCCTGCTTATGTAGAACAGCAAACACCGTGGAGACACATAAGCAACACCGGAATAGACGGTCAATCCGTTCGGATTGCCCGGATTCAAATTAACAATACGTTTGGCGTGAGCTATCCGAATTATGAAACCATCACGGTACAGTGGGGAAGCACGGCAAGAACACTGAACATATCTACATTCGTCAACCCACGCACCGCATGGCATCAAGTCACTTCGGGAACGTTTGTATCTGCGAATAACGTATATGAACCCGATGTATATGCGGTGCTTCCGCCTGCTCATTTGACCAAGAGTGGAATTTCACTTAGCCGGATGAACCCGCTTGATAGTAGTGTCCCGTTGACTCGGTCAAATCCAACCACGATGGATGCTACTGAACATTGGCCTGGATATACCGAAGCGGAGCATGCCTTCAAGAATAATTTCTTCTCTATTATTAATGAAGATGATCCGTTAGTCACTGCACCCAATCAGAATCCTTATAAAACAGATAGTGAGCCTTGGCTGTATGACCGTTCCTCCACCATGTATATGCTGTATTTGCGAACGGGATCTTTCAAAGCGCTGCGGGAAGCCGTAAGGAGTACGGATTTCTATAAAACACAGCTTTATGACGCCTCCATAACACCGGCAAGAGCTATAGGATTATTCAAGCTGAAAAATCCTGATCCGTCTGGATGGCCGGGCGGGAATGGTGCGATGTACAGCTACAATGAACCGCTCGCTTATTCGCACTGGCTGACAGGAGATAATGATGCGCTCACATACATTCCGCTAGTTGTGCAAGCGCATGAGACGAATGATGAACCGACACGCTGGGCGACTGGCCTTGCAACTTGGACCGAACGTCACACTGCGTTACGTCTACTCTCCAACATTATCGCTTATGAGGTAACGGGCAACAGTACTTACAAAGCCAATATTATTTCCCAGTCGGGTGACTTCATCTGGCATCAGAACGGGGCTGGCGGAGTGCTTCCGGCGGGTCGAGTGGATGGAGGGCTGTATCATTACGGCAGTCAGCACGGTGATGGAGTGAGCGGTGATCTGGTGGCATCGTCTTGGATGACCGTACTTACGGTCGATGCCATGGTGCGGGCTTATGCACTTTCGGATGATTCTACGATTGCAGGGTTTATTAAACGAGTAGGGAACTTCCTGAAAGTTGCTTCCAAGTCGGATGCTTACCATATGTATGACACTTATACCGGTACACTGCGATATCCGGACTATATGATGAAGTACGATGGCACTACAGATGCTATTAGCGGCGAGAGAGGCAGCTCAAGCAATCCGTATGGAGGAACTACGATAGAACATAACCTGGATGTAGCGAATGCCATCCTGTGGGCTGAATATTTCAACCAACTTACAGGCGGCTCACCAGACGCTGCACTTAAAACTGCGGCTTCCGATCTGTATGCCGGGTATGATATAGGGGTGAATTACTGGATTCGTCCGACAGGCCCGCCGGCGGGGAAGACTGCTTATCGAGTAAGCCCATGGAGAAAATGGGGCTGGGAGCATCGAGTAACTGGTAACTTCAGTTGGTTGGCTGGTCAAGTGCTCTCAGGAGGAGGCTCTACCGATACGACACCTCCGACCGTATCCATGACTGCCCCTACGGGAGGCGCTACAGTTAACGGGACGATTACTTTGTCGGCAAATGCTGCAGATAATGTAGGTGTGGCGGGTGTTCAGTTTCAGGTAGACGGAGGGAATACGGGAACAGAGGATACGGGTTCCCCTTACTCCTTATCTTTTAACACGAACACGCTGACTAACGGAACCCATACGTTCCGCGCGATCGCCCGGGATGCAGCCGGTAACACTACGACTTCATCAGCAGTAAGTGTTACGGTTTCGAACGGTGTGACACCAGTAACGGTTACCTTCCAACAGGGTGTGAGCTCTTATACGGGAACGAAGGATGTCTTCATTACATCACAAGGTGGAGGCAACGGATCACGGGATACTACTGGTGATATGAAAGTCTTCGATCAAACGCAACAAGCAACTCCTTATGAGATCCGCAGTTTGCTGCGTTTTGACGGCATTACGATTCCGGTGGGCAAAACGATCACTTCTGCCAAAGTTACACTGCGCTTCGATACATGGAAAGCCGGCTTCACCCTCGAGGGCCGCTATTTGAATACAGCCTGGAACCCGGCGGCTCCTACCTTGGGCTGGCAGAACAGAGATACTTCCTTGTTGTGGAATACGGCAGGAATCAAGGGCAGCGGTACTGATTATCTCAGCAGTCCGACCTTCACGGTAACAGGCTTCACCGCTACCGGAATCCAGACCAAGCAGTTCGCCTTAGACCCGTCTATCGTACAGGGATGGATCACGAATCCCTCGACCAATCACGGCATTCTGTTCTTCATCAACAACCAGAACACGGCACTCAACATCTCTTCATCAGAGAACAGTACGGTGAGTTACCGGCCGATTCTAGAGATTACCTATCAGTAGAAGCAGAGACTAGCTGCCGAACAGGTAATCGCAAGATGGTCTTCATCGCAAAAGGCTCGACCTTTCGTGGATCGGATATATAGATTTCATGATGCAGTCCGCTCTGAATCCAACTATGTTGTTTCATGAAGCTGTGGAGTTTGTCCAAAGTTTCCGGCTCGGTGGAGTAAGGTCCAATGTGCAGCATCTGCACACTTGGGCCTTCTTTGTATGTCTCAAATAAAAGTTGGCGAAGGTCGTCCAGGTCTTTTTTCGTATTCCCTGCCAAATACGGTCAGTTGATTTAAGCGGATCTTGCCATTATTCGACCATCCTGCAGCTGCAGGATCTGATCGGACAATCTCGTCACAGCCATGCGATGGGTAATGAAGATGAGGGTTGTCCCTTTAAGCTGCTCGGTGAGATGGGTCAGCAGTCTTTGCTCCGTCCGCATATCCAGGGCTGAAGTAGCTTCATCCAGTATGAGGATGGAGGGCTTGCGAAGCAGGGCTCTTGCGATACTGATTCGCTGCCGTTCTCCGCCTGACAGGATAAGTCCCTGTTCGCCAACCTGCGTGTGCAGTCCATCGGGCAGCTGTGCGATCCAATCTGTCAGCTCAGCGTGGCGGATTGCCTTCTCTACCGCATCGGTATCCGTATTGTCGCTGCCATACAATATATTATCCAGAATCGTCCCGTTTCGCAGCATAACCTCTTGCGTAATACCGAGGAATTGCCTGCGCAGCCAGCCTTCATCGATCTGGTCGAGAGGAACGCCGCCGATAGTTAAAGTTCCTGAGGAAGGCTGCCGCAGGCCTAATAACAGCTCCGTCAAGCTGGATTTCCCTGACCCTCGTGAGCCGATCACCGACACAACCGAGCCTGCTGCAATATGAAAGCTTACTTTCTCCAGAATGGAGTTCCCGTCATGCTTAAAGGATAAATCTTCTGCTTCAATGTCCATAGATCGGATTGAAGGGATGATACCTGACTTAGCCGGAACGGAGAAGGCGACTTCTGCAATACGTTCTACTGCCGGAGCAACTTTCTTGGAAGCAAAATAAGTTTCGAAGAGGGCGATTCCAAATGGTTGCAGCCAATTATAGACGGCCAGAAAAGCGATCAAGGCTCCAATGGTCATCTGCTTATCGGCTACCGAATGACCCCCAACCCAATAAAGCACAACAAGAAAACATGAGCCTAACCAGGTATTAAAGAACTCGACCAGATGGTTGGTCTGTATGCCTTTGCGGGTTACATTCCAATCGTTGTGCAGAACGGAGTCAACGGTCTCAAGGGCACGGCGTTCTTGTCCCGAAGCCTTGATGAACGGTGCTGCTGTGAGCACCTCGCGGATTGTTTCTGTAACATGTGAAGCTTGCCGTGCCGATTCCGCAGCCCGTTGTTTCACACGGCGGCCAAGCAGGGAGATCAGTACCGCATGAGCTGCCCACAAGCCAAGGAGGAGCAGAGCAAGACCGGTGTGCAAGGTGAGCAGAACTATAGAACCGATCGTGATTGTAATAATAAGCCATAGCATCCACCATATTTTACTGTCCACAAAAGCAATGATTTCCTCAGAATCATCAAGAGTCCGAGTAATTAGGTCTCCTGATCGCTGTCGCTGCATCCAACTTAATGATTGATGCTGGATGCCATTGAATAAGTCTGCTCGACCTTGTCCGCCAATATATAAGGCAAACCGCATAAGATACGTTTCCACTAGAATAACGGCACTGCCAATGATCGGTACGATAACGGTACACAGACACACGACTACGAGCAACCCCAAATCCTGCTGAGGCAGAACCTGTTCCAGAATGTATTTAGTCATGAGGGGCGGAGTCATAAAAGCTATTGTTCCTGTGAGAATCAAGCAAGCAGTCCATACCATATTTGTACGATACGGGTGAGCTAGCTTCCTGAGATAAGCCAATACAGCTTTTCGATTATACGACGGCGCTGGCAACGGTGTTGTCCTCCCTTTGTACATCCGAGTCGTTGGTTCGCTCATGCAACTGACTGTGCCATAGCCGGGAATATACACCGGAGGAGTGGGTGAGCAAGGCTTCATGTGTTCCTTGTTCCACTAACTCGCCATTATGTAAGACAAGAATGCGGTCTGCATGAGCGGCTGCTTGGAGTCGATGAGTTACGATAATGCGGGTCAGAGCTTCTGACTTAGCGTATTTGTTCAGAGCTTCATAGACAATGGCTTCACTGGCTTGATCTAAGGATGCGGTTGCTTCGTCTAACAGCAGGCAGTCTGGACGCTTAAGCATCGTGCGCGCTAATCCGACTAACTGACGCTGTCCTCCCGACAGAACGGAGCCTCTGTCTCCTAGAACCGAGTCATACCCTTTTGGCAGTGTCTTTATCATGTCTGAAGCACCGAGAGCATCCATCCAATAGTCAATATCCCCTTGGTCCGCGTCAGGCTGTAAATAAGTCAGATTTCTCAACAGACTCGTGTTGAACAAGTAGCCTTCCTGTGTCATATACCCCATACGCTTACGCAAATAAGCAGCATCCCACTCGCTCAATGGAGTTGTTCCGATCACAATAGTTCCGGCGGAAGGTTCCTGCAGACGAGTTAGCAGCTTAAGCAGCGTGCTTTTACCTGATCCGCTATGGCCTACTATGGAGACATGTTCCCCTGGCTCAATGGAAAAGGATAAATTTTTAAGCAGCAAGCCATGATCACCCTCGACGCATACATTGCGAAAATGAATCGGATTATTCTTGAGATCCAGTGGATGTAATAACCCTCTGTTTCTCCCTGGCTCTTCGGGAAGCTGCATATATTCCATAATGCCTCGAATCCGAATTTGAATATCTGCGAAAGTTACGTAGAGCATGAAGAACAACCGAACAGGATTATTAATAGCCGGGATGAAGGCGATGACAGTCATAAGCTCGCCAATCGTGGATCGGCCTGCTGAGACCTGCCATCCAACGAACAGGAATACGAGTGCCGGAGCCAGAGAGTCCGGAATGCGCGGGAAGCCTTTGAAAGCATCGGTCAGGATGTTCTCCTGGAACGTAAGCTCTGCCCATTTCTTCTGCTCTTTGGAGAATTGCTCATACTCTTGTTGTTCGGTCCCGTAAATTTTGGTCTGTTTACAGCTCTCGAGTTTCTCCAATAGACTCTGGCGCAGGGCTGCATTGTGACGAATAAGGCGATGACGCACGTCACCGCGCTTTTTGCCAAAAATATGAACCGGAATAAATAGAACCACATAAGTGATCACAACCATTACGGCCACTGGCCAGTAGATTCGACTTATCACTACAATTGCTGTACATCCGAGTAAGGATGCCTGTACAAGGGATGGCAGTGTGACTAAGCCGAATTGCTGAATCATACGAGTATCCTGAATAATTCTTTGTAATAATTCGCCTCTTGGAGTTTTGTTGAAGAAGGATGCAGAGGTACGGAATACAGCAGCCAAAGTATCGCGTGATAATCGGTAAGTCAGACTTTGCATAGCTCTGGCCGAAATATAGCTTCGAGCAGTGATGAATATATGCGTACATAGATAAATCGCTGCAAGCTGGATGGCGTAAGAGAACAGTTCGTCACCATTGCTATGTGTAACTTCATCCACTATTCGCCCGATGTATATGGGGGCGGCGGCGCTGGTAACGATGATTACGATCGTCAATAAAGAGATAAGAAGCAGGGTTCCCTTATTACTGGATAATTGTTTTATGAAGAATACGAGCCAATCTGGAAATTTGATCAATGGACACACTCCCAAATGTTAGAAACGCCATCATCGTATCAGCTTGTCCAAAGGAGGGTCAAACAGTAAAAACAAGTGTTCGCTTTTTTGGAGCATCATGCACTTCTTGTTAAGGGCTAAGCTTCCGGGCATTTTCAGAAAATGGTATCTTCTTCTATCTCACTCATTCGCAATTTCTCATTAATCGATAACATAAAGCTTACGGGAATAAAAGAAATAATCCGCAAATATAATGATCTGTGCTACCATATGAGGTAAATATATACATAACGAAGAGGGATCGGTGAGCGGATGTGGACTCGCAGTGAATTGAAGCACAGGGCCAAAAATGTCCTGAGAACGACGTATTGGAAAGCATTTCTAGTTAGTCTGCTGCTTGCCTTTATTACAGGGGGGATTCCTAGCTGTTCCTTCAACTCCGGCTTTGGAGGCGGGAGAAATGATGGAGGATCGACGACTTGGTCCGGCGTTTCGGATGGATTCGGAGATTTGGACGGTGCCTTTCTTGTAGTCCTTATCATCATCATTATTATTGCAGTTCTGGCTGTATTGGCTGCAATAGCGTTCCGAGTGTTTCTTTGCAACCCTCTGATCGTTGGAGTCAGACAATATTTCAAACAGGCTGCGCAAGACGATGCGAACATGAATTATCTGGGCTATGCTTTTGCAAAAGGGAAGTATATGGCGGTTGTCAAAGCGATGTTCTGGAGCGGGTTTCTCAATTTTTTATGGTTCCTACTGCTCATCATACCGGGATTCGTGAAGATGTATGCGTACAGCATGGTGCCTTATATTCTGGCTGACAATGCTAATATTGGTTCCAGCCGGGCGGTGGAGCTCAGCAATCGAATGACCCGCGGGCACAAGTGGCGGATATTCGTGTTAGACCTTTCCTTCATTGGCTGGTATTTACTTGGAACTATAGCTTTCCTTGTGGGGGTATTATTCGTCTTGCCTTACATCAACGCCACCAAAGCGGAGCTGTACTTGGCAATCCGTCAGGAAGCGTTGGACGAAGGGCTGTGCAGTAGAGCCGAGCTGGGCTTGCCGGACCTTGTGTGAGGTGTATGGTGACATCTGACTTATTCTAATAATGACGCATGCGCAAAGGACTGTCCGGAACCGGACAGTCCTTTGTTAATTTGGATTTATAATCGAGAAATGCAAAACCGCCGCATTTGGAACATCACTGTGTAACATTAAAGACCTGGCCATCGTCCAAGTGTTCTTACTCAGCCGGAATGAAACTGGTTCTGCTGAATATGCCGGTACTCGGTAGGGGACGCCCCGGTCCAGCGCTTGAATTGCTTGCTGAAATGCGCGCCGTCCTGAAATCCCAGCTTCTCGGCGATTTGCTCCATCGACTGATTCGGGTTAAGCAGCTCCAAACGGGCGTGATGCAGAGTCGAATTCGACAAATATTTGCGAGGAGAAACTCCGAATACTTTACGGAACACACGGCATAAATAAGAACGGCTGTATCCTAACTTCTCGGCAAGATGAGCGATGCCCGTGTCCAGAGAGGCAGTGGCTGCATCATCGAAGCCGGCCTTCGATATGTTATCGATATGCTCCGCCATCCGGTATACAACCTGGTTGACGTCTTTTGGCGGGCCATCTGACTGCTGCACGCTGCCCAATGATGCAAACAGCGCGAAAACATGAGACATAAGCTTCATCCGAAGAGCAGGCTGGGACAAATCGCGAGTCCTATAAGCCTTCAGCAATTCAATCAAATCGTGAAGCGGTTTGCGGATTTCCAGCTCAGTCTCTGAATCGCGGCGATGTAATCCGCATCGGTACAGGCTAAGGAGGGAACGGAACATGTAATCTTCAACGTCGAAATGGATGGCGAAGTACGTGACGTCATTTCCACGCGTACCTACAACGCGGTGGGGAACGCCTGGCTGAATCAACAACACGTCACCCGCTTGCATTTCATATTCCGTATCGCCAATCAGCACATCCTGAACGCCGTCCAACACGATGTTCAGTTCAAATATCGGATGATCGTGCAGCGGCCTCGACCAATAAGACTTCGTGACTCGCCAATGTGTTTGATAAACACGAAAGGCACAATCCATATCTGGCATGTAGATCGTAGATCGATAAGATAACAAGGGGTTGTCATTGTTATTGTCGGTCATCAATCTCCCTCCTCGGCATAGGGTCGGATACGATTATTTTATCATGGTTTTTAACAGTTGAGTGGTTGCTTGTCCAATAATTGGTGCTTTTTGTCCAAAATGAAGTCAAAAATGTCCCTGTTCCAAACCGGTTCCATTCATTATACTAGTTGCAGGCGTACGCAAGGTGCGCCTCTTGCATTTATATGATGGAGGAGTGAAATGATGAAATTGGAAACAGGCAAGGCTGAAAAGCGAAAGCGGCTGCGTCAAGCAGCGGCCATTCTTTTGATTCCCTTTTTGTTGTTCGGGTTATTGCCCCCAGCTGTCTTCGGAGCAACAGAAAGCGCTGATCCGATCCGTTACGACTTTTTGAATGCGTTTACAGGAAGCGGCACCCTGGTCGCGCTAGGGAATTTGACACAGACACCCGTTACGACCCGAAACAAAGCTTACGGTGCGGCTATTTCCGCCAAGGCCATCGGGGAATCTCGTTCTTTCCAATTTGTCGTACCTAGATCCGGACATTATTTGCTTTCGTTTAAAGGCTATTTGTACTTTAGTGCAGGTATTGGGGAGCTTGCAGTCGATGGACAGCGAATAGGCACGTACGACTTCTATGATCCAGGGAGCAAGTTCGGCCCTACGACCCCAATGAAAACATTGGAACTAACGGAAGGGAATCATGTTCTCACCTTCAAAGCTATCGGGCGCAATCCGCTCGCAACGGCAGGTAACAATTACTCGATGTATGCAAGCGAGCTGATCATGACCCCGATGCGGGGTCCTGCAGTGGTTCAGCTATCCGCGAGTCCAACCAAATCATTGCTGCAGCTGAATGAAACGACCCAAATGCGAACGACAGTCGGGATGTCTGACGGTACGGCTGTAACCGGCATGACGACCAGCTACACGAGTGATAACACCTCGATTGCTACAGTAAGTGCTAGCGGTGTTATTGCCGGTATTGGAGAGGGCACTGCCGCGATCACGACTACAGTAGCTTCGGATCAGGGCACGGCATCGGTAACATCGACTGTTACCGTAACGAACCAGCAACTGGCAGAGGTGATAGTCAGCTTGAACCCGCAGGAGCTTTATGTCGGTGGGACTGCGGCTATCGTACTGAGCGGGAAACTGACGGATGGGTCACCCGCCGATTTGTCACATGCTTCTGCTGTGTACGCTGTGAACAATCCTGCCATTGCGACTGTATCGACCGGCGGAATTGTTACTGGCGTGCAGGTTGGTCAGACATTAGTGCATGTATCCGTTACATTCAATGGAACAACAGTGGAGGGTACTTACACCGTGGTAGTTACACCAAAAACATTGGCATTGGTTGAGTTGAAGCTGCAGCCGTCCGTCCTTACCGTGAGCCAATATTCGGAGGCAGTCGTCACAGGCAAGTTCGATGATGGGACGGAAGCCGATCTGAAGCTTGCGGAGATTGTATACTCGAGCAACAATCCGGGAACGGTGAATATTGACGCCAATGGGAACCTCAAAGGGCTGCAGACCGGTACGGCGGAGCTTACGGCAACCGTAACATTAGGTTCATCAACAGTTACTGACAGCGCCGCCGTTACAGTGATCGAGCTGACAAACGATAAAACGAGAAGCACAATCTATACACCTTCCAAGCTGACGAATGCAAGAGACAATGCAGAGCAGTTCGCTTGGGCGACAAGCATTCGTGATTCCGCATCAGCCGCCGGCGATTATTATGTCGGGCTCGGCTACGAGTATTTGTGGAATCTCGTCCCTCCTCAGAGCTTGCCTCGCAGCTACGGCGTCAATCAGGTGCTCGGCAGTCCTGTAACCGGCAGGGAAATTGACAAGTTCGGTAACTATCCTTACTTGGCCGATCATACTGCGGAGCCATGGAAATTAACGGATCCGTCTAGCGGCTACAAGTTCCCGACTAACGATTTCGGCGCTTATTACGAGAGTGGAAAGGACGAACACGGTTTATTCCGTCCCGAATTGGCCGATCGAAGCTTGCTCGTCAATACGCTATATCCGGAGAAAGGCCCTACGTGGGGCGTCGATGACGGATATGGCTGGGTGGATGAGAACGGGAACCGATACACGTTCATTTCTTATTACGTGCACTGGCATCTATGGTACAGCAACGGCATTATTCAAAGAGCGGTGCGCAGCTTGAAGGATGCGTACGTTTATACCGGCGACATGAAATACGCTCGTGCCGGAATCGTGCTGCTTGACCGGATCGCTGATATATACCCGAGCTTGGACGCTTCGGCCTATGATCCGACGATTTACTTGCAATCTGCCCAAGGAACCGGGACTGGTAAAGCGGTCGGTTCCATATGGGAAACGTCGCTTGTGGAAGACTTCGTAAGCGCCTATGATGCCTTTTACCCTGCAATGGACGATCCCGAAGTAGTCACATTCTTAAGCGGAAAAGGACAGGAGCATAAGCTGTCCTGGAAGGACTCGGGAACAGGCCTGCGCCGCAACTCAGAGCAAGGCATTGTGAAGCAAGTATTCCCGGGCGTGCAAAAAAGCCAAATCCGCGGTAATGTCGGCATGCATCAAAGCACGCTCGCTATGGCGGCGGTCGTATACGACACATTCCCGGATACGAAGGAATGGCTCGATTTCAACAACCAAACTGGCGGACTAGTCCAAAATCCTTGGCGGGTTACCGGCGGGAATATGTTGATCTCGCTCGTGAATGATGTCGATCGTGACGGAAACGGCAACGAATCGGCGCCGGGATACAACCGATTGTGGCTCGGCAATTTTCTGCAAGTGGCAGATGTGCTGTACGGCTATGACAAATATCCGCAGGCCGATCTGTACCAGAATGTAAAGCTGCAAAAAATGTTCCATTCGGCTTATCCGCTTTTCCTGTCCGAGAGCTATGTGCCTTCGATTGGAGATTCTGACAGCACGGGCAACCCGAGTCGAACGGGACTGGACGCCGCCCAAATGATCAAGGCATTTGAAGTTTACGGGGATCCGATCTTTGCGCAAATGGCTCATTTTCTGAACAACAACAGCGCAGACGGGATTCATAGCGACATCTTCTCAGCGGATCCGGACAGCGTGGCGGAACGCATCGAGGACGCCGTTAACGAACACGGACCGCTTGATTTGTCCAGCGTCAACTTGACGGGCTATGGCTTCACGGCTCTGCGTGACGGGGAGAATGAGAAACGAAAATATGGCATCAGCTACGGCTTTCCACAGATGGAAGTGACGGGAGCTACGACTGTATACAACACGTATGCATCTACAGCAACAGTCCAACTGGAAGCAACTACGGCAGGGCACAGCATCGGCTTCCGGTTCGACGTGCCAGCGGCAGGTACATACCATGTTCGCTTGAAGCCGTTCCGAGCGAGCTCCTATGGTATTTATCGTGTATCGATAGACGGAGAATTCGTGAAGGAAGTCGACTTTTTCGGAACGAACAAAGAGCTCGAGCTGCTGAAGGTAATGAATCTGGCAGCAGGCTCACACACGATCACATTCGACAATAACGGACGCGGCCCATCTGCCACCAACTACAAAATGGGGGTAACCGAGCTGCAGCTGCTGACGCCGGAGGAAGCCGCAAGCGCTGACGCCCAGCAAAATACGCTGCGCGATGCGTGGCTATACTACGGCCGCAGCTCCGGACACGGCCATCGTGACACGCTGAACCTCGGGCTTCACGCTTACGGCCTTGATTTGGCGCCGGATCTTGGTTATCCGGAGTTCGCGGATAACGTCGATATGCACCGCGCCCAATGGGTGCACAATACGGTGAGCCATAACACGGTCGTTGTCGACAAGCGCAAGCAAACGGCTCAATATGTGGGCACACCGAAGCATTTTGACGATACGGATCAAGTGAAGCTGATTGATGTTGAAGCACCAAAAGTTTATTCACAGACTCAGACTTATCGTAGAACAACAGCGATGATCCGCGTCGACGACGAGCATTCATATTCCGTAGATTTCTTCCGAGTCAAGGGAGGCTCGGATCATCATTTCAGCTTCCACAGCGCCGAAGGTTCGGTCGCAACGGAAGGGCTTGCGATGACAGCACAGCCTACCGGCACATATGCAGGACCGAATGTTCCCTTCGGACAACGCGCGGATGATGTGGAGGGAGCAGGTTACATGGGCAGCGGGTTCCATTGGTTGAAAGATGTGGAGAAGGATGAGAATCCTTCGAATGCATTCAGCATCGACTGGAACGTGAAAGACACCTGGAATGTCTTTGGCAAAGGAGCGCGTGCGGCTACGGACGTACATCTCAGGCTGACCATGCTAGGACAGGTGGACAGCATCGCTTTGGCCAATGGAGTACCTCCAAGGAACAAGCCAGGTAACCCACCGGAGCTGCGGTACATGATCGCGCACCGCTCTGGAGCTAATCTAGATAGCTTGTTCACCTCGGTGCTCGAGCCGTACAAGGCGGAGCGATATGTAAGCTCGATCGCTGAAGCGCAAGTGACGCGGGATGGCGCCATAGTGAATACTAGCGTGGATAACAGCGTCCGAGCAGTAAAGGTAGAATTGGCAAACGGGAGAACGGATTATATCATACAGTCCTCGGACCCTGGTGCGACCTATATCATTGACGGGAAAATCACATTCAACGGATTTTTCGGTCTGTACTCGGAGCAATACGGACAAACGGTGTACACGTATGTGAACGACGGCTCTTCGATTAGCCGGATCGGCGATACCGCTTTGACATCCGAGGGAGCGCTGCTAGGCACAGTTGAGGATTTCACCAAAGTGCTGTCCGTGTCCAACGGAATAACAGCCCAGCTGGATTTGAAAGGAACTTCTCCAGACCAGTTGAAGGGCCGTACCGTGTATGTTCAAAACGATGGAGAACGGAATGCGGTCTATCTGATCAAAGGCGTCACAAATCTTGGGAATAGCCGATATTTACTTGATATCGGAGATATAACACTCGTCCGCAGATATATCGATGCGAACGACTTCAGCAAAGGGTTCGTGTATGATATCGCCCAAGGAGCATCCATGCGGATACCTCTATCGGCCGAACTGAAGCTTCCGGTAACGAAAGCTGACATTGCCGGTGAGCAGGTTAACGGTTGGTACGCCGGAGCTGGGGCGACAGTGACTCTTAGCGTGTACGGCGACACACAACCAGCATCGCGAACGGAGTATAGCTTGAACGGCGGCACAAGCTGGTTGGTATACGACGGACCGACTGCCTTGACGGAAAGCGGCACTCATACACTGCAATTTCGTTCGTTGAACGAAGCAGGTCAGCAGGAGCAGACCAAGTCCATCTCCATCCCTATCGACCGTATCGCGCCTCAATTCGTTTTAACAGCTAACGGCTCGCCGCTAGTAGACGGTTCAGTGCTGCAGGACGGTACACCGATTACCTTGACATTAACGGCTAGCGATCCGTTGTCTGGAGTAGTCCGGAAGTCAATGACCATTACGGATGCGACTTACGGTAACGGCACTTACGCTGACACAGCTGTTGTCGATTGGGCCGGACGACCTGGCGAGCATATCATCCTTGTTGAAGCCGAGGATGCAGCAGGCAATACGGCGTCGGTTTCCGTAACGGTAACCATCGCAACCAGTCTTGACTCGATGGACGCGCTGCTCGAGCGGTATATCGGTTCGGGAGATGTAAGCGGCCCGCTCATTCCGCAGCTATCTAATTCACTAAAGCAAGCAAGACATCATGCAGATAAAGGTTCTGCGACGCAGGCTGCCAAACACTTTGACGATTTTCTGAAGCACTTGAATAACGGCCCGATGGAGCAGCATGTGTCGGTCGCGGCGAGAGCTGTTCTAGCTGCAGACGCCGAATATTTGATTGACCTCTGGTCGTAAACTGCACACCATCACTTCCAAAAACGGTCCCGGCGCCAATAGGCACCGAGACCGTTTTTTTGAATAAGTTACCAGAATACAATCTATGTAGAACGGGATGTTTCTTTTTGCTTCTTTATTTTATACATGTTGCTATCCGCGATATCGATGAGTTCTTCTAACGTAACAGCATCCGTGGGATAAACGGCTGTTCCGATCGAAACGCTGATATCCGAATGATGGGAATCGGAAAGTTTGATCAAATCCATTTTTATCCGGTTCGTTAACGCTTCCAGACCTGCAGTATCGATCAAAGGAGCCATAATAATAAACTCATCGCCGCCCCAGCGGGCAACCACGTCGCTCCTTCTGGTCAACTGCAGCAGCAAAGCCGATATCTGCTGTAACACGAAGTCGCCTTTATTATGCCCGAACTTATCGTTTATCGCTTTAAAATCATTGATATCCAGAACCATCAGTCCCAAGCATTTTTGATTTCGATCCGACAACGCGCATAATTTGGGAAATGATTTATAAACAAACCTACGGTTATGAACTTCCGTAAGAAAATCTTTATCTGAAGAAAATTGAATCTTATCATATTGGAACCCGATCCACCAGCAGACAGGGATAAAGAAGAGGGCGACTAATGTGTGGGTAATGAAGCTACTCCCATAGAGATAGTCGCTAATCGTAAGCAGCGTTGTTAACACTGCCAATATAATAAGTAAGATAAGTCTACCTCTATATCTCATGCTTTTTCCAACCCCTGAAAAAAGATGAAAGCCAACAACCCTGTTTAAATCGTAATACCCCGTTCGTGAAAAACTTTAGCGACGACGGCCAAGGCGCCGCACCCGCGCGGGAATCCAGCATAAGGCGTGCAGTGCAGCACCGTTTCAACGATCTCGTTAGGTGTCAACCCGATATTCAGCGCGGCATTAATATGGAATGGCAGTTGTCCTTCAGCTCCTTGTGTAATCAAGGATGACAAAGTCAACAGCTCCCTTTGCTTCAAATCCAACCCGGGACGCGAATAAATTTCCCCGAACCCAAACTCGATAATGGCCATGTAGAAATCAGGAAAAAACGTTTTGATTCCTTCCAAAGAGTTTTGAATTCCCTCTTGTCCAGCCAGTGTTGTAACAGTCTCCATTCCTTGCTCAAAACGTGTCTTCATCGATCTTCTCCTGCCTTATTATTCTATTATTATGCGCTGGTTAATGCTCTTGACATGATCGGTGGAATTTCATGCGGATCGACGATGACTTCAATAACGACGGGGCCTCCAATCCGCAGGGAGGACTTCACCGCTTCCGAGACTTCCGTTTCATTGTGACAACAAAAGGCTTTTGCTCCCATCGATTCCGCAAATTTAGTGACATCCAATGGAACTTCGTAGATGGTGCCGACAGAGCGGCCTGTAAAGATCGACATCCCTTTTTCCACCATGTCCAATCGCCCATTGTTCAGCACGACGAAAATCACGGGAATACGGTGATTGACCGCTGTAGCAAATTCAACTCCATGCATCATCGTGCAGCCATCACCAGTTAAACAAACAATCGTCCTGCCGGGATTTCCAACTTTGGCACCGATCGCATATCCAATCGCATGTCCCATTGCTCCGAATACATCGTCAAAATAAAAGGTTCCAGGCTCGTAAATATCATAATGCCGCACCGCAAAAAAAGTATGGCTTCCGTCGTCTCCGAACAGAATAGTCTCTTCAGGCAGCTGGGAGCGAAGGGTCCGGATAGCTTGTGCGGAAGAGAGCAGCTTCAATTCATTGTTCGAAACGGGAGCTAAGGAGGAGGCGGTGATTCCATAATCTTTGCGGGAAGCATTCGCAAGCTCTAGCAGCTTTTGTAAGTTTAATTTCGCGTCGCCTAGAACAACATGGGTTGGTACCGGAATCGATTTCCCTGTAAATGTGATGTCGGAATCAAAATGAATGAGACGAGTAGGATACATCTCCGGCGTATACCCGGCCAATGTCATGTCGCTTAGCTTGGAACCGACTACAACCATAAGGTCCACACCTGATTTCAGATACTCGGCGGATTTTTCGGTCCCGCCTAATCCGAAGCCTCCGAGACTAAGCGGATGATTCGTAGGAAATGCGCCCTTTCCGCATGGAGTGGTCATGACTGGAATACCCCAATGCTCGGCAAGGGTCCGCACTTCTTCATAGGCATCTGCGATTCCGGCCCCTTTGCCTACGAAGAGAACAGGTCGTTTTGCTCTGTCCAACAGTGGAATCACCTTATCGATCTCCGATGAAATGACGGGAGCTGTATGGGTCGGCAACGGGTAATAGAAAGATTCGATTTCTTCCATGTAAACGTCGAACGGAATGCACAAATGAACTGGGCCTTTGGTTCCCGTACAAGCTTTCTCAATGGCATGACGTAAATAGATGGGGAATAGCTCGGCACGATCCACTCTTGCGCTGAACAAGGTAACCGGTTCGAACATCTTAACTAAATCCGTACCGAAAGGACTGGAATCTTGGCCTTGAGCCCTGCCCGTTGATTGGATCGGAGGATGCCCTGTAATAATGAGCAAAGGCAGATGGTAAGCTTTAGCTTGTCCGGCCGCGGTTAGAAGGTTTGTTCCTCCGGGACCGGATGTTCCAATCGCTACACCAATTGTTTTTCGAGTTAAGGCAAATCCGGCTGCTTGAAAACCGGCCCCGCTTTCATGCCTGCTTAATATAAAATTGACATCTTGATTTTGTAGTTCGAATAACAGAGGACAAACTGCTTTACCGGGAACCCCGAACACATCGGTTACTCCCCAGCTTCGAAAATGATCTACCATTATTGTTGAAACCTTCGTCCTCATAGAACGGCTCCTCCCCAGCAAAAGATCGTTTCGGATAATGCCGAAAACCGATTTGCATTGGCTTAATGTATGGTTAACGTTTCTTCACCGGTTCCGAGAGCATCATTTATATGTTTGATGAAATCTGGGACATTGATAGGTTTGGTTAAGTAATTCATAAAGCCAAGATCCATTCCTCTTTTGATATCAGTAGGCATTGCATTGGCGCTTATGGCGATGACCGGAATATCCTTTACAGTATCCAATGCTTGCAGACGGATGAATGCCTCGAATCCGCTAATGTCTGGGAGATTGATGTCCATAAGAATTAGATCGGGCCGGTAAGACCGAGCCATTTCTATACCAGTCAGCGCATTGGGGGAAGCGAGCAGCCGGATATTGGCTTTCCCTTTGAGAATACGGGTTACTAATGTCAGATTTGCTTGATTATCCTCCACATAAAGGATGGTGAACATCTTTTCCTCGGGAGAAGTCTTATTGCCAGTCAAATCGGACACTGGAGTATCTTTCCCATCCAATTCACTATCGGGAATCATATTTAACTCAATCCAGAACTCACTGCCTATGCTTGGCTGACTCTTGACTCCTATACTTCCGCCCATCAGCTCAATCAGTTGTTTTGTAATCGTCAAGCCAATCCCTGTTCCTTCAATGGCATTGTGTTTGGGGAGCCGATGAAAGGGTTGGAATATGAAAGGAATTTCAGATTCCTCCATTCCATAGCCTGTATCCACGACACTCAATCGATAGCGGTTATTGTCGGGGGTGCCCCCGATGACCGTAACGCTGCCTTCGTCGATATTATATTTAATCGCATTCGTTAATAGATTGATTAACGCTTGCTTAAGGCGAATACGGTCGGCGGATACTTGAACGTTAGCAGCAAATGGCTTCCAATAAAGCCCTATCTTCTTCGCTTCGGAAAGCGGCTGAATAAGAGACAGGCATTCTTCCATTAAGGAATCCACGTCTACGGTGGACAAAGTAACTTGCATTTTGTTGTTCTCGATTCTGGACAAATCCAGGATTTCATTGATCAGCTCAAGTAAATGATTACCGGCTTTAATAATTTCCTGGACATCATCCAATTGTGTTTCGGCCGTTTCAAACTCTAACAGTTGGGCGAAGCCCAAAATAGCGTTAAGAGGTGTACGCAATTCATGGCTCATTGAGGATAGGAATTGAGATTTGGCATTGCTCGCTTTTTCAGCCTCTTCCTTCGCTTCGAAGCTGTCGGTGATGTCCCGGAACTGTCCGAATGCTCCTACCAGAACGGAATTTTCGTCGTAAATAGGGAGGGCGTCGAACAAACAAATTTTTCTCCTCAGTTCATGCGTTTGTTCGAATATCATCTGTACGTCTTCGAATTTATTGCCGTTCTGTAACAGGCTGCACAAATAATCGCCGGCGGGTTGTATGGTACGGACTGATTTCCGCAAAACATCCTCTTTTCTTAATCCGGTCAGCCTTTGCGCGAATTCATTAAACTCAGTGACGGTGCCTTCCTTATCGGTTACTATGATCCCGTTTCTTGTTGACTCGATCATGATTTGGTTCAAAATATGCAGCCTCTGGTTTTGTTTCCGCAGGAGAAGCTCTCTCTCAATGGAGTCGGCTACCGTGCAAAGCATGGTCTGCAAAGTCGGGTGATGAAGTTCCACGGCCGTCATGATGGAGATTGTGCCTAATAATTGTTTGACATCGGTATATTGAAAAGGTACAGAGTAACAAGCCGAGGTATGAAGAAACTGGTGAAAATGATTCGCGCCGACCAGTTGGACGACATGGCGATGCTGCAAAGCAAGTGTGATGGAGTTCGTTCCGGTAACATTATCCTCGAATTGCAGACCATCTTTGATGCCGATCGCATTGATCGTACTTTTAATCGTACTGTCGCCGGCCATTTCCAGAATAGATGCATTTTCATCGGTTACAACGATCAGGATCGGGAAGCCTTTCATGAGATCCAATGTTTTATTTACAAAGTAACGGACAACGGTCAAAATCTCCTCGTATTCCGAACGTTTACCCAACAACTGCTCATGGCTTAATACATTGGAGAACGAAGGGAGCCTTCCTGGGTCCATCCCAAGCTCGATACATTTCTTTTTAGATTCTGTTATGAATAAAGGTTCTTGATTCAAAGGGGCAGCCTCCTCATTAAATTACGGCTTTGCTAGGATCCATTGAGAAATCGTTGACGAGGTCAATAAATTTATCAGGGGGCAGCGGTTTGCCGAATAAGTACCCTTGTGCCTCGCTGCATTGCAGACTGCTTAAGAAAGATAATTGCGATTCTGTTTCAACGCCTTCGGCAATGACGTTGAATTTCATTTTATTGGCCATCGCAATGATGGCGGCGATCAATGCTTCATCATCCGAGTCTGTCATAATGTCCCTTATGAACACCTTGTCGATCTTTAGGGTATTCACAGGGAATTTTTTTAGATAACTTAAAGAGGAGTACCCGGTTCCAAAATCATCGATGGCGATTCGAATCCCTAACTGTTTCATATCTTCCAGTTTATCGAGCACTTGTTTTTCGTTAAACAGGGCAACACTTTCCGTAATTTCAAGCTCCAGATTGTTCGGATCGAAATTTGTTTCCTGCAGCACGTCAGAAATGATTTGAATCAAATTTTCTTGGTGGAACTGGAGAATCGACAAGTTGACGGACAATCTCAGGTTTGGATAGCCAGTCCTCTGCCAGCTTTTCGCTTGTTTGCAGGCCGTACGCAGCACCCACTCCCCAATTTGAAAAATTAACCCGGATTCTTCAGCCAATGGAATAAACTCTAGCGGTGAAACAAGTCCCAGCTCGGGATGCTCCCAACGGATCAAGGCTTCCATCCCCACGATTTGTTGGTTTACAATGTTCACCTGAGGCTGGTAGTAGAGGATGAACTCATTCCGCTCTATAGCTTTCCGTAAGGCAGATTCCATAATCACTTTTTTGGACACTTTTTCATTCATTTCCGGCATGAAAAATTTATAGTTGTTTCTCCCTGTCTCTTTAGCACGGTTCAGCGCAGTATCGGCTTGCTGGATCAAATTTTCGACGGTTTGTCCATCATTGGGGTAGAGGGAAATGCCCATGCTTCCGGTTATATGAATTTCGTGGCCTTTCAGCTGATATGGCGTGCCGATTGCATTGAAAATTCGCTCCGTAGCCTTAATGACATCATCTTGATGGCTGATACGATTTAACAGAATCGTGAACTCATCGCCGCTTTGCCGGGAGATGATATCGCTTTCACGAACGCATCTCTGGAGTCTTTCCGCGACCTCTTGAAGCAGCAAATCCCCGAACGTATGTCCCATGCTTTCATTGATGTATTTAAATCTGTCCAGACCGAAGAATAGGATAGCGACCATATAATTATGTTTGTTAGCCAGCGTTATAGCTTTTGTGACTTTGTCTTCGAACAGTTTGCGATTTGGCAAGCCGCTCAGAATATCGTGGAAGGCCATATACTCTTTTTGATAAAGAGCTTCAGTCAACTCATAACTCATTTTTAGAATGGCTTTGGCTTTTTCAATCGCGGTAATCAGGCGGTCTCTCTGGATCGGTTTAACAATGTAGTCCACGGCAGAAATATCAAATGCCTCTACGGCATATTCATTATGACCCGTAATGAATATAACTTTAAGCTGGGGCAGAATCTTCAAACACTCTTTAATAGCCTTGATTCCGTTCAATTTCGGCATACTAATATCAACCAGAACCAAGTTTGGCCTGTATTGTTCGACAAGTCTAAGTAAGCTTTCTCCATCCGCTGCCTCAGCAACAATCGTAATTTGATGCATGGATTCAAGAAATCTGCGGATAAATTTCCTGGAGGGCTCGTGATCGTCCGCTATTACAATTTTTATTTCATCCACCCGCTAAGAACCCCTTTCGCAATTGATGTTTCGCCTATTCCCAATTTAGCTTATTTTGGAAATATTGTCTAACGGAATAATAGGAGTTTGGACCTATTTTACATGCCGTTCATGACGAATTATTGGCCTTTCAACAAGAAAACGGAGCAATTGACACAAATATATAATACTAAAGACCTAAAAAAACAGCCCGCCTATAGTAGGGGACTGTTGTTAAGGAGATAGGAGCTATTTTAAAAATTTTAACAAATCATTCATTCTGTTTTTTGAAATATACGCGGGCTCCTTATAGTCATGGAAATATACCAGATTCGTGTCCCCGGAAGGTTGTATGCACGAAACTTGATTGAAATTGACTATATAAGATCTATGCGTCTGGAAAAAAACGGAGGGGTCAAGTCGTTCCAATAACCCTCCCAATGTTCCCAGAATCTCTATTTTTTGATTTGCTGTATGCAATAAAGTTTTTCTACCTACTTTTTCAATGAAGAAGACGTCTTTCAGCTGTAAAAAGTAAATCATGCCTTCTGCGTGGACAACCAGTTTCTCATTACTTGTCTTTAACTTGTAAAGTTGTTTCCATTCTTCTTCCTTTTTCTTTTGGATCAATTGCCTGGCTTTTTCAACAGCTTGATAGAGTCGTACCCTTTCGACCGGCTTCATTAAGTAATCAATCGCTGAAAGATTGAAGGCGTCAATCGCATATTCTGGATGCCCCGATATGATGATCATATTAATCTCTGGAAATGTTTTCATACATTCTCTGATCGCATGAATTCCATTTATTTTTGGCATATTGATGTCAAGCAGAACCAGATTCGGTTCTTCCGTCAGAATTTGACGGATCAGTTCCTGACCGTCCTTTGCTTCGGCAACGACTTCGATATAAGGAAGAGCCTCTAATAGCCTGACGATGACCTTCCTGGATGCTTCATCATCTTCGGCAACAATGATTCTAACTTTCTCCATCTGAATCCTCCGCATCTATGCTGTGTTCATACTTCATCTTAAGCTTATTGATATCCTTCTTAACCAGAATGTGTACATTGTCACATCCGATAAAAACACAATGGGTACGAGGACTCATTTGCGAAAACTTTTTCGGACAAATTCAGGAATTCTGATATATAATCAATTTGGATATCTTTACTATTCGAAATGAAAGAGGAGCGGATGTATCATGTATTTGCCTGTCGTAGGCCATATATTTACTATGATCGTACCGGATGGAAAAGAGAAGGGCACGTATCAGTCCAGCCTATACAATATGGATTCTCATCATCTATATGTAAGTATACCTAAGATCGATCGTTTGGCTACCGTACTTTCTGCCGGAACCAAGGTGATTCTTGATTATCGCGATGCTAAAGATATTCCGTGCCGGTTTGAAACCGTTGTTGATGATGTACCGGTTGCCGAGGGAAGCCATATGCTTGTTCTGAAATGTCCTCATATTATTGAGCGTCATCAAAGGAGAGAAAACGTTCGTGTTCCCGTCTCCTGGCCGGTTGCGATCCTGAACTCGTCCATATCGGTTCCGTCCACAATGAATGACCTTTCCGGCGGTGGTCTCTCCGCGTGGATTCCGTTAAATAGCCCATTAAACGCCGGCTCTTTAGTCGAGGTGCAGTTCGAACTGAATATAGACAAACAGCTAATCCATGTAAATGCCGAAGCCGAAGTCATCAGCATACATAAAAGCGACGAGGAAAATAAAGGGTGTCTGTGCTCGATTAAATTCATTTCTCTTGAGGAATCGCTTCGTCAAAGGATTATCGAATTCGTATTTGACCGTCTGAAACTGGATTTCGCTTTGCGTCAAGCCGGTAACGCTATTGTCTTCTAACAGTGAGGCTGTCCCGACAATTACTAGGGGACAGCCTCGTTTTTTCTTTATATAGTTTGGGTGATCGTTATATTATTCCGAATGCTTAGATCGATTTCGTAGGGACTAGTACATTCGGCGCCAGCAGCCTCTTGAATAATTCGTACAATGGGTCTATGTGCGATAGATGGATTAACATGACATACCACGCCGACTTGGCCCGTGTTCAATAGTACAGTCGTGGATACAGGATAAATGGCAATGTGTTTGCAAAATTCTCTAATTAATTGAATGTCGAACCATTGATTCCCGTTGGCATACAAATACTCGATCGCTTCGCTGGGACTATACCGCTTTCTGTAGGGCCTAGGGGAAGTCAAGGCATCATATACATCCGCTATAGCGACGATCTGGGCGTATTCGTGAATATCGCTCCCTGATATGCCCCGCGGATACCCGCTTCCGTCAAACCTTTCATGATGCTGAAGTGCGCAATGGGCGGACAACAAGGAGATGTCGAACTGACGCCGTAAAATATTAAAGCCTTCTTCCGTATGCCTCTGTATTCGAACTCTTTGTTCACTGGTAAGATCTGTACTCTTTATGTAAAGCTCATCAGGAAATACGGTCATTCCTATATCAAACAGTAGTGCTCCTACCCCTAGCTCAATAAGCTGATTTCGATTATATCCCTTCGCCATCCCCATTACCCCAGCGAGAATAGCTACATTTACAGAGTGGTGAAATAAATAACCGTCCTTTGAATGCAAGTTGATAAGATTGACAAGAACATCGCTCCTTTTGGGCAAGTCATTCAGTATTTCTTTGAATAAATCCGAGAAGGTGCTGCCTATATTGGCAATAGCCAATTTACTTTTTGCATGGGGCGCCGACATAAGTGCCGTCATCGTTGTAAAGACGGTGTCGACAGACTTTTTTCTCGTTTCATCCCGCAGTACATCTTCCGGTATTATATCTAACGTCCACTTGTCTTCGATATATACGTAATCGACTCCCAAGCTCTTAAGACGGTCGATAAATCGTTGGCTCAATTCCACGCCTATCCCGATCAGAGTTGATCCGTTTTCCGTATAAATGGGTCTGGCTAATTTAACGCCAGGCTCAAGCGAGTTAATATTTGCTCTCCTCAGAACAACCACCTAATTTCAATTTGTATAGGTTCTTATCTGCAAGCGTTCACAAAATAGTTTAAAAGAACTAGGACTTTTAGTCTATAGTTATTTCATACAAAAATAACAATGAATTGAACTTAAAGGGTAAATGATGCAAGATGGAGAATACAAATAGGCTACACCTACTTACAGAAGATCACCGTTGGTTCCTTGGCACGGGCCCATACAAAGGAGTGCGCTAGCTTGGTATTCTCGAGTCTTATATTTCTGTACCTGTTCCTGCCTGTCCTGTTAGTCGTGTATTACATTACCAGAAGCATCACATACCGGAACTGGGTGTTAATCGTATTCTCCTTTGCTTTCTATGCGTGGGGGGAGCCGGGATGGATCTTTCTGCTGATTGCATGTGCGCTCATCGGGTATATGTTTGCCCTGCTCATAGAGAAGTACAGGCATACTAAGCTAGCCAAACCATTGTTTGTTTTTTCAATCACTTTGAACGTTGCTGTCTTGAGTTACTTTAAGTATACCGGTTTCCTCGTGGATAATGTAAATAATTGGCTGCGTATGGATATTCCGTATTCCGACATTGGGCTGCCTATTGGCATTTCCTTTTTTACGTTCGAGATTATTTGCTACACCGTAGATGTGTACAAGGGTTCGATCAAAGCACCCAAATCGCCAATGCAGATGCTCTTATATGTTTCTTTCTTCCCGCATTTGATTGCAGGCCCCATTATCCGATTCATTGACATTGAGGAGCAGATTCGCAAGCGCGTGTTCTCTTTGACAGGGTTCACAGACGGGATTAACCGCTTCATGATAGGGCTGGGCAAAAAAGTGATTATAGCAAATATTATCGGCGAGACGGCTTCCAACGTGCTGGATGGCGGTGCTGCAGGGACGAGTATATGGGGCGCCTGGTTTGGCATTATTTTATTTGCTTTGCAGATTTACTTTGATTTCTCTGGTTACTCGGATATGGCGATTGGGTTGGGCAAAATGTTTGGCTTCACTCTGCGGGAAAATTTCAATTACCCGTACATCTCCAAGTCGGCTAGCGATTTCTGGAGAAGGTGGAACATGTCGCTCGGTGGATTTTTCCGCGATTACGTGTATATTCCTTTGGGAGGCAACAAACGATTTTATTTGAGAAACTTGTTTGTGGTGTGGTTTCTGACCGGCTTCTGGCATGGTGCCAGCTGGAATTTTATTATATGGGGCTTGTATTTCGGACTTTTGATATATTTGGAGAGAGCATTTCTGGACAAAATATTCAACAGACTGCCTGTGTGGCTGTCCCACCTTTATTTGCTCGTTGCCATGCTGGTTGGTTGGGTGTGGTTCTATTTTACGGATTTGCGAGAAGGTGTTCAGTTTCTGGGAGTCATGTTCGGGATTACCAGCAGTACGTGGATTACGACAGAGCTGCAAATTGTAGTTAAGGATAATCTGGTCCTTGTTGTTATCGCCATTGTAGCATCTACACCATGGTTTGCTTGGCTGAGAGGGCGCATCACCAGCAGGTTCCAATGGAATCTATCTTCGGTATTCAGTGTTCTTGTACCCATTATGAATATCCTGATTCTTGTAGTTGCAACAGCTTTGCTAGTAGGCAGCACTTACAACCCGTTCCTCTATTTCCGATTCTGATTACAAAGGACGATGGCTATGAGAAAGATGAACCTCCTATTGTTCCTGCTTCCTATATTTATACTGTTCAGCTTGAATCTGTTGCTTCCGAAAGAAGGGGAGGCCGTGTCCAAGCTTGAGAAGCGGATGCTTAAGCCTTTCCCAGTGTTCTCTATGTCCCATTTATGGAGCGGGCAGTATTTTCGTGAGTTCGATAATTATTTCGCAGATCATTTCGTGTTCCGGGATACGCTGGTGCAGGCTGGCAGTCAGATCAAAGATTTTCGCGGATTGCCAGGCGAGGAACAAGCTTCGATTGTCGTGCAAAAAGGCGGGAATAACATGTTCCAGGATCGGGTCAAAGACGGATCCGTTGCGCCTCCGCCTAGTGTAGCGGATGGGGCCGGGACGCCTGACAAGGGTGAAGGGGCACACTCTTCGCCAACCCCAACTCCAGCACCTGCTGCTGAAGCAGACAACACTGGTGTCAAGAACACGGAATCCGAACGCTATTTGGTGCTCAAAGATCGGGCGATGACCTTATACACATATGTTCCGGCGGCTGCGCAGTCCTTGACTAAGGGCATTAATGAATTCCGCCAAAATATTGACCCCAAAATCAAAATTTACTCTATGCTGGCTCCATCAGCCGTCGAGTTTATTAATGAACCTAAATATAAAGGGCTCTCTTCCTCGCAAAAAGAAACCATTAGCCAGGTTAACCGCATGTATAGCCCTAATGTTACTGGCGTGGATGCCCATAAAGAGCTGAGTAAGCATACGGATGAGTATATTTATTTCCGCACCGACCATCATTGGACGGCGTTAGGCGCCTATTATGCCTATAGAGCGTTCATGGAGCAGGTCGGAATGACTCCCGTTCCGCTTAGCAAGTACGAGAATACCGAGCAGCTAAAAGGCTATCTGGGCAGCGCCTATTCGGCAACCCTGGATAACAACCTCAAGAAGAACCCGGATACCATTACGATCTACAAGCCTTACGTTCCTCATAAATACAATCTTCACTGGTCCAATGACGTTCCGCTAGAGCGAAATGTGGTCGATATCTCCTATGGAGAAGGCGAAGGCGGGGGTTATGCGGTATTCTTAGGCGGAGATTCACCATGGGGAGAAATCACAACGGAGAATAAAAATGGCAAAAAGCTTCTTGTCATTAAAGATTCTTATGGAAGCCCGGTCATCCCTTTTCTTCTGCCGCACTATGAGCAAGTGTATTTTATAGATTTGCGTTATTTTGATATGCGTATTCTAGACTTCGTCAAAAGCAAGGAGATTACCGAGATCCTGTTCATTAATGGGATATCCACTACGATCTATGAAGGCTATGCCGAGATGTTGTTAGATAAACAGTGAAACCTGTGTAAGCTTCATGACAAAGCTAAAGATGAATAGAAAGGGGCGGTCCTGATGACCGCTCCTTTCTATTTGGAGCTGATGGAGATCGGCTCCATCTTCGTATTATAAGCTACCGCGTACCATGGTTCTTGCGCTGAGGCGTCATTGACTTGGATATCCATCTCCCATGGTGCCTCGTAACTGATTCCAAGACGCTGCTTGCCTTGATATAACGCTACTGCGAACGGGGTGATGCCTTGCTCATTCTCCAGCTTGGGGTACACAATAACGGAATGTTTTCCTGCAGGGAGAGAGCGGGTGGTCAGCTTTGAATATCGATAGGGAACAGCTTCTGCTCCCGGTTCTATCGAGCTCAGGAACCAATCGGAAGAGACCAATCGCCTATACAACGCGTCCATGTAAGGATTCTCGCCTAAGTCGTACACATACTCCATATTCGTTCTTTGGGCCTGGGCTCGGCTGAAGTTGAAATAGGTAATAGCCTTGACTTGAGGGAAGAGACGCGGTAAAAGGCCGTACATATAGCTTAGCTGTCCTTCCGCCCAGCTCCAGTAAACTTTGTTCGTCGGCAGGAATGTATGAGCGACAGCTCCTTCGGAAATCATGATCGGCTTATGGCTATAACGGTCATAGAGCGGTGCAAAAGTGTCAATTAAAGAGCCGCTCAACTGTTCCTTACCAGCGTTCAAGGGGGAGGTATATAAGGAGAATCCTACCCAATCCACGTAAGCATCTCCAGGATAGTACTCATCCATATTGTCTGGCGGCCAGAAATTAGGCGACCATACCATGGCTACGTTCGGCGCTTCTTCCGCCATGATGTCATGGATGAGTCTGAACTTCTCAATATACTTCTGCGGTTCCCCATGCCACAGAACCCAGGCTCCGTTCATCTCGGAAGCGTAACGCAGGAATATGGGTATTCCGGATGCTTTGGCTTCTCTGGCGAAGCGGCGAACGTACTCATCGTCCTTTACATCATCCAAGCCGAATCGAGGCTCCCATCCGATCTGCAGAGCGCCGTCCAAAGCTTTCACTCGCTCGGCCGTCCGTGCCGGGAAGTATGTGTTGGTATCCGTCTGCACTTTGCGCCAGCCTACATAAGAGAGATAGAGAGCATGCTTGCGGCCGTATACCGACTCTACTTTTGTCACATCGTAACTTACCCTGCGATCAGCGCCCAACATGCCTAGGTAAACACCAGTAGTTGGTTCGTGCAAGGCTAACGGTTTCGTAGGTGGGAGAGTTGCGTTAGGAGTCGGCGCGGTCTTGGATGTAGTAGGTGCAAGGATCGGGCGCGAGTAGAGCTCAAAGGAAGACTGAGGCACGGTGGGTCCGGTATTCCATTCTGGGGAGAGCGGCGTTAGGACAGGCCAGCCGGAGCTATGCGCTGCAATCCTTTCCTGGTAAGTAGCTGCAACATCGGCTTGCCCTGCCTGCTCTGCCTTGGACAATTGTTCACGCCAAAAGGAAAGGAGCTCTGGCTCCGCCGGCTGGGTAAGAGCGGGTAACGATTCAGAGACAGGTGCAGACTCGCGGTCTGTAAGGACTATAACAAGCAACCAAAGCAATAATACACCTGACAAACTGCTCCATAATAAGGCTAGCTTGCGCGACGTAAATCGATTCCGCATATGCATTTCCTTTCGCTCGGATACTGTGGCTCATTAAGCGGGGATTACGGGGTTAAAGGCTTCAGAAAAAGCTGGCGCAGGCTATATTTGATTTGGTCCGGTGAATAGTCGTGCTCACGTCGTAATAAGGTGTAAAGATTCGGATCCATGGAAGAAAGAATGGCGTGAGCGGTTACAACGCGGTCGAGATCGGTTCTGCCACTCAGTTCAGCATACTCACCCAATAAGTTCATCATATTGGTGTGGAGGAACATATAGAGTGGAGAATGATAATATAAGGAACGATTCGCTTCACAATAACTTGCCGCCTGGATGACTCCTAGCCAATGGGATTTCTCCTCAATGAAATCGACCCAGTTATCCAGCATATTCGCCATACGATCTATAGGAGGCAGCGTATGCTCCTCAATCAGCAAATTAGTAATTTTCTCGATAAATCTGCGGCAGCTATCCTGAATGAGATCGAGACAGAGGTCGCTTTTATTCGCATAACGTCGATATAAAGTTCCCTGACCAATACCTGCAGATTTCGCGATTTGATGCATACTGACGTTATCAATACCATGAGATGCGAACAAAGAATGAGCGGTCTTCAGAATAAGCGCTCGATGTTCGACAGCGTCTTTACGTTCTTTGCGGACAGCCATGCCGTTCACCTGCCTTTGTATAGTTGTGAGTATAGCTAACATAAGTATTGACAAGCGGACAATTGTCCGCTATCATCCAGATTAAACGGACAATTGTCCGGAAAAGACGCAGGCATGCTCAAAATAAAGATCCATATGTCTACATTGTACCTTCATTTGAAGGGGCGGTCAATGGATGTAAAGAGAGATCGGAGCGCGCCCGTGCTTTCATTAGGATAGGAGTGGAAACAATGTCTTCAAGTACTATTAAAGGGACGCCTACGGATGACTCTTTCTCTATTAAGAGTATTCTGGCACCTCTGATTGCCATCATCGTTGGACTGTTCATGGTCATCCTGGATGGTACGGCTGTGAATGTGGCTCTTCCCAAATTGATGGATGAGTTCGGCAGCACGTTCACCATCGTGCAATGGACGGTAACGGGTTATGCGCTAGCGCAAGCAGCAGTTATCCCGCTAGCTGGTTGGATGTCCGATCGATTCGGAGCCAAGAAAATATTTCTTATTTCCATCGGGTTGTTCACACTAGGATCACTGCTCTGTGCTTTTGCCCAGGATGTGAACCAGCTTATCTTGTTCCGGATCCTGCAAGGTCTCGGCGGTGGGATGGTTATGCCGATCGCGATGGCGTTTACTTACCGATTAAGCCCTCCGAGTAAAGTTGGAGCTGTTATGGGGATGATGGGAATTCCTATCTTGCTTGCTCCTGCGTTAGGACCGATACTTGCTGGATGGATGGTTGATTTCGTAAGCTGGGAATGGATCTTCCTGATCAATATTCCTATTGGGATTGCCGGTATTATTATCGGGATCAAAACTTTGCCGAATATTGAGCGTCAATCGGTTGCAGCCCTTGATATGTTGGGCATGCTGCTAGCTCCGATCGCCTTTGCGGCCTTGTCTTACGGAGTGAGCGAAGGAGGCACAAGCTGGTCCTCGACGAAGACCATAACCGGTCTTGCTGTGGGTGGTGTTGCCTTGATTCTGTTCATCGTTGCTGAGCTACGCCGGACACAGCCGCTCCTGGAGCTGCGGGTATTCCGTTCATCAGACTTCACGCGCGGCATTATCGTGCAATGGATATCGCAGATCGCATTGTTCGGGACAATGTTCTTGATTCCGTTGTTCCTTCAACAAGCCAAGGGATACAGCGCATTCGATACGGGCCTGATTATGCTGCCGCAAGCTATCGCGGCGGGGCTGTTCATGCCGATCGGCGGTAAGCTATACGATCGTCTTGGTGCCCGTCCGCTCGTCGTGACCGGAATGGCGATCGTCACTTGTGCAGCATTCATCCTTACGCGAATTAATGCAGATGACGGAATCATGATGATGATTATTCCTCTAGCATTGTTAGGCGCAGGGATGGGGATTTCCATGATGCCATTGAATACACATTTGATCCAATCGGCCCCGCAGAACTTGGTCAGCCGGGTGACTTCGCTCACGAATGCAGCCCAGCAAGTCATGACTTCCTTCGCGGTAGCGGGATTATCCACAATCGTTATGAGCCGAATGAAGGAACATACAGCGGACAAATCCAACACCTTGGTGGAATCCTATGCATTTTCCTTCGGGGATACTTTCCTGGTGTTAACTGGGATCGCAATATTGGGCGGTGTTATTGCTCTCTTGCTTCGCAAACCGAAGAACGCGGCTGAAGGCGCTGAGAAGCCGGATCCGGTTCATATGATGAGCCACTAATAACGTTTAAAAGCCTGTAACAGCGGGGAAGACCCCCTGTTACAGGCTTTTTCTGTGGGTAGTGAACATTTTAGCTGAGTTGCATTCCTCCACACTTTACCAACGCAAACCATGAAAAGCTGAGAGGGGCTAGATTTTTTTTACAAAATATCTCTGTTCATCCATTTGCAGATAAGCCATGTTACTACTGTCTATTTGGATCATTTGATCATTCAGGCACTTATTAGCCAATCGGACTATCCCCTATTTCTGCAATATGAGTCGATTTTCCTCAAAACCAGGCCAATAACCAATAGTAAAACTGGCTATAAAAGAAAATATCGTTTACTCCGCCCCAATTACCTATACTAGCACTGGCTAACCGATCTCTACAAGACCTGCGCTTTAGAGAAAAGTGGAACCGAAACATTCCTGTTAAGGCTAAGAAACAGTCTTTGCTAAAAAAGGAGCGCCTCGGTATGATGGGTTTGTCCAAGGGTTACATACCCAACACCATCAAGGAGGCGCTCTTATT